>JAFDEK010000116.1 GCA_019310385.1 Deltaproteobacteria bacterium | reverse complement strand
CTCACCCATGCAGGCGTCGACTTCGACACGGAGCGGATCGGCCTCTTCGTCGACGAGGATTGGCGAAAGCAGGTCGAGGCCTACTCCGGGGCGGGCATGGTGCCCGTACTCGTCGACGGCGAGCTCCTGATCCACGAGTCCCTGGCGATCGGCGAGTACGTGAACGAGCTCTTTCCCGAGGCCGGCCTCTGGCCCGAGGCTCGGGAAGAGCGGGCCCTGGCGCGTGCCTTCAGCGCGGAGATGGCGTCGAGCTTTCGCGCCCTGCGCATGAGCTGCCCCATGAACTACCGGGGTCGGGCCCGGGGCTTCGAGCCCGACGAGGACACGGCGCGAGATGTCGCGCGGGTGGTGCAGATCTTCGAGTCGTGCCGGGAGCGAGCGAAGGGTGGGCCCTTCCTCTTCGGTCGCTTCGGCATCGTGGACTGCATGTACATGCCGGTGCTGAGCCGCTTTCGCACCTACGGGATCGAGCTCGAGGGCGCCGCGGCTGACTATGCGGTCAGCATGTGGGACCACGCCACCGTCCAGGCCTGGGCGGCCGTGGCCGAGGAGTCTCCCGCCGTGCCCCACTACGACGCCATGCTCGAGGCGGGTTGAAGCCGCCGGCGCGAGGGCAGTCCTGGGTCGGTGGGCTGCGCGCGGAGCTGCCGATTCGTTGCTGCTTCTTGTGAGCGACACGAAGTGGTGTTGAATGGAAGTTGCCGTGACTGGCGTCACCGCCGCCCCCCGCTGGAATGGCGATCCTCTCTCGAGCTTCGAAACCTCACGGAGGAGCGCACCCATGGACTGGCTGTTTCTGTGGCCGGAATCACCGGCACTGTCCCTGTTCGTTCTGTGGCTCGGGAGTGTGATCTTCCTGTGGGCCGCGCGGCAACCCATGCTCCAGCTGCTGAATCGTCTCGGCGAGGGGCTGCAGGAGGGCTGCCAGCTGCTGGCGAAGCGCAGCCAGGTTCTTGCCGAGGCGCTGCGCGAGCGCAGCCGCGACAGTCTGCTCGCCGCCGGCACCCTCGAGCTCCAGGGACGCCTCGATCGCGAGTTCTATCGCATCGACGAGGGCTTCTCGAAGAAGCTGGAGAAGTACTCGGGCCTTCACCGGCGACTCGACGATCTCCTGCTCGAGCTCGACAACGACTACAAGAAGTGCGGCGACGCACCGCCCGACGTGCCGGGCTGGACCGGCGCCGTCGAATCCATCGCGGCTCTTCCGGCGACCAACGATCCCAACGTCCACAAGGTGCTGGAGGGGATTCGCAAGTCGCTGCAGGACTCCGAGCGCAAGACGCTCCAGAGCTACCGCGACGAGAGCGCGAAACGCCACAAGATCCTGGGCGGGATGAGCGCCCACTGGCGCGAGGTGCGGGGCCTCATGGGCCGCATGAAGGAGTCGGTGAGCCGGGCGCTGGAGACCGCGACCCGCATCAACGGCTACGTGGACGAGTACGAGCAGCTCCACACCGAACGTGAGGAGGCTGCCCGGGCCCGCACCTACTCGGCCTTCAAGCTCTTCGTGATCTCCCTGCTGGTGCTGGGTATCGCCGCCGGCGGCGCCTTCATCAATTTCCAGCTCATCGCGCTGCCCATGTCCGAGCTGGTGCCGGCGGGCGCTCGCGTGGGCGGCATTCCCGTCGCAACGGTGTCCGCCCTGGTGATCGTCTTGATGGAGGTGGCCGTGGGCTTCTTCCTCATGGACATGCTGGGCATCACGGATCTCTTCCCCAAGCTTGCGGGCATTCCGCTGGAGCGCCGGCGTCTCATCCTGGCCCTGGCCTTCGCGGGTCTCTTCTTCCTGGCCTCGGTGGAGAGCTCCCTGGCGATCTTGCGCGAGCAGATCGTCGAGGCCGACGCCGTCTTGAAGCTCGCTCTGGCGGGCAGCGCCGAGGCGCTGGTGGTGGACGCGAGCCAGTCGCGCATCCCCGTGATCGGGCAGGCGGTGCTGGGCTTCACTCTGCCCTGGATCCTCGCCATGGTGGCGATCCCGCTGGAAATGCTGCTCGACAGCGGGCGCCATGTGGTCGCGGCACTGGCCGCGGCGGGCCTGGGCGCGTTCGCGGCCCTGGCGGGATCCCTGGCTCACGTCCTGGGCTCCCTCTTCGCGATCCTGCCGAGCGCCTACGACGTCTACGTGAGCATCCCCCTGCGTATCGAAGGCATGATCCGGGGCGAAGACGTGGATTTCGAGTACGAGGCTTCGGCGCGTCGCATGGCCGGAAAGGGCGCCACGCCGAGCCACGGGGGGGTGGCGTGATGAGACTGGACCGGCTGCGAGGTGCGGGCATCGCCCTCTCGATGCTCGTCGCGCTGGCGCCCCTGGGCTGCCTCGACGAGGGGGCGAGCTCCCAGGCGATCTGTGTGCTCATCGACGTGTCTGGCACCTACGCGGACGAGAAGGACGAGGTCGTCAAGGTGATCAAGCGCGAGGTGCTGCCCAACATGATTCCGGGTGACACGCTGATCACGATCCTCATCGACAGCGCGAGTTACGAGAAGGACAACCTGGAGACCCTGGCCACCCGCGATCCGCGCCCCTCCCGGGCCAACGCCCAGAAGCTCGCCCTGGCGCAGCAGCTGGACGCCTTTGCCCGTGGCGACACGCGCTCGCGTTATACCGACATTCCCGGCGCCATGATGCTGGCCGCCGAGTACCTCCAGGAGGCCGAGAGCGGCAGCCGCGTGATGCTGGTGTTCAGCGACCTGCAGGAGGATCTTCCCGAAGGCGCCCGGCGCAACATGCGCGAGGACGAGTTCGCGGGCATCCAGGTCGTGGCCATGAACGTGAAGCGCCTCGAACGCGACACCGTCGACCCCGATGTCTTTCGCCGGCGCCTCGAGGGCTGGCGAGCGCGGGTCGAGCACGCGGGCGGGAAGGGCTGGCGCACGGTCATGGATCCCAGCAAGCTGCCCGGCCTGCTGGAGCAGATGCGCTCCTGAGTCGGTGGGAGGGCAGGGTGGATCCCCTCAGCCTGTCTTGTCCTCCCCCGACTCAGGGTCGGTTGCGGCAGGCCGCGCCGAGCTGGGGCATGATCTCCGCGTTGTGAAGCTGCGCGCCTATCGCATGCTCAGCGGGGTTCTCGGTATCGCCTTCGTGGTTCTCGGGGCGTCGCTGGCGCTCGCCTTCGTGACCTACCAGGAGCCCGGGCGCAGCCCGACCCTACCCACGGGCCCCGTCGGTCATTACTTCGCCGCCCTGGCGGGCTGCGCGCTGCTTGCGTGGGGGGGCGCGCTCCTCGGGGTCGCCCGCTCACCCTGGGCGGGCCGCAGCGTGGGCACGGCCACGGCCGTGGCCCTGGTCGCCATGGCGCTGATTCGCATGCTGGCCTGGGTGGTGGGCGACTACTACGTCTGGCTGGGGGACATCCCGCGACTCGAGGCCGGCTTCTTCCTGGTCGTCGCCCTGGCCTTCGTCTGGCTGCGGCCCGAGGCGCCGGGCGCCGGGCCTCCGCCGCCGTCCGTGCCCGAGCGGGGACTCACGTCATGATGAGCGGAGCGCCTCGGGTGCTGGCCAGCGTCGCGATCGTGGGTCTGCTCGCCCTGGACGTCGCGCTTCCCAACACCTCCATCGGCCGCAGGGGCAGCAGCGACGAGGCCCTGAACGACGTGGTGGGACACAGTGTCGAGGTCGGCCAGCACCTTCCCGAGCTTCGGCTCGTGGGCCTCGACGGGCGCGAGCTTCGTCTCTCCGATCTGCTGGGTCACCGGGTGCTGCTCACCTTCGAACGCAGCGTCGATTGGTGACCCTTCACCAAGGCGCGGCTCGTGGAGCTGCGGGAGGTGCTGGCGGAGGTTCCGGACCTGGAGATCGTGTGGGTGAGCTCGAGCCACCAGGTCAGTCCGCGGGGCCTGCGCTTCATCGACGAGTACGGTCTGCGCGAGCGCATCCACTTCCTCGTCGACGAGGACAGCAGGGCGATACGCCGGCTTGGCGTGCTCAAGCAGGACCCCGAGCCCATCGAGACGGGCGTTCCCCATCCCACCACCTACCTGATCGACCGTGCGGGCGTCATCCGCTTCGTCGACGTGCGCAAGGACTTCCACTTCTGGCTCGACCCCAAGCGTCTCGCGGCCGAGCTCGCCCATATCGACTGAGCCGGCTCCGGATCTGCGCTCGGAGCTCCCGACCGACCGGCGCCGCTCAGCGCCGGCCCGCGCCCGGGGCGGGCAGCAGGCCGTGCTTGGCGAATCGGTACTTGGCCGCGTTGCGGGTGACGCCCAGGGCGCGCGCCACCCCGGCGAAGCTGCCGTGCTCGCGGTAGAGGGCGAGCAGCTCCGCCCGCTCGGCGCGCCCGCGTTCGGCCGCAATGGCGACGAGGGGCGCGGCGCGTTCCGCGAGCAGGGCAGCGACGCTCGCGCGTGTGATCCGGCCTTCGGCGCTGTACGCGACCAGCTCCTCGAGTACCTGCTCGAGCTCGGCCAGATTTCCGGGCCAGGTGTGGGCGGCGAGTGCGTCCAGGGCCTCCTCGTCGAGGCGGACGTCGTGTCTTCCCAGGTGCTCCGATACGCCGCGCAGCAGGATGCGGGTGAGCGCTGGAAGGTCGCCGAGGCGTTCGCGCAGGGGAGGAAGGCGAACCTCGAAGCGTCCGAGCCGCTGCGCCAGCTCCGCGTCGAAGGGCACCCCGGCTGCACGCAGGGAGGTGAGGCGCAGCTCGCTCGAAGTCAGGAGTCGGATGCGCGCCGCTTCACCCGAGCGAGATCGTCGCTCGAGGGCCCGGCGCCACAGCGCTTGCTGGGGCGGCAGCAGCAGCTCGACCCCTTCCAGGTGAACGACGCCGGCCTCGGGCAGCGCCGTTGGTGCAGCCCGATCGCAGTGCAGGGTGAGGAAGGGCGCATCACGCAGCGGGCCGCTGCGATGGAGATGCGCCGCGACCCAGTGACGCCCGCTGCCCCGCTCGCCGAGCAGCAGTACGGGCGCCATGAGGGGAGCCAGTGCGGCTACGCGCTCACGTGCGCGCACGATCTCCGGACTGCGGCCCGTCAGGGTGGCGCTTGCATGGAAGTTGCGGGTCTCGCGCTGGTCTTCGGGTGTGTCCAAGCCTCGATCCTCGGCGGGACCGGCAGCCGAGGCCTTCGAGGATAGGGCACGGTGACGGCGCGAATCAACGTTGGGCGCCGAGTTGCCGGGCGCGCGACTTGCCCTGGGTACGCGTTCGCAGCAACACATAGCGCCCCACGCGATCGAGCTCCTCGATCTGTGCGCGTAGCTCCGGCGGTACGCGGGCCATGTCGTGGCTCTGGGCGACCACGACGCCATTCCCCGTGCCGCCGAGTACCTGCTCGAGTGCCCGCAAGTTCTCGTGAGGAATCTGCCGGGCACGTCCCGCCGAGTAGAAGGCTCCAGACGAGCGAAGCTCGCCGAAGAAGTGGAGCTCGGCCTGCTCGAAGCCGGCGAGGTCTTCGAAGCGCTCCACCACCGCCTTCTGGCAGCGATCCCGGGCGATCGATCTCAGGACAGGCACGCTGGCCAGCACCAGGGTCGGGGCGAGCAGGGAGCTGACGAGCAGGACTCCCCGCCGCAGGGGCCATGGAGCCGGGGCGCTCGGGTGCCGCTCGCCGAGACGCGTCAGCAGGAAGCTCGCCGCGAGGGCAAAGCCGGGCAGTCCCGGCATCACGTAGGTGACCAGGATGTTTCGGGCCGGCGTGAAGATCAGGAGCGGAGCCAGCATCCACAGGAGCCCGTAGGCGAGCCAGGGGCGATCGTCCTCGGCGGCGAGGTCCCGCGGCCCGAGGCGGATCAGGGCGCCGAGGGCGGGAATGCACCAGGGGAGCGTGGCCGCGAGGCCGTAGAGCCAGATCATGCCGAGGGGATGCGCGTGGCCGGAGCCGTAGAGGTCGCCCTCCCATCCGGGTACGAAGAAACGCTGGAAGTGCTCGCCGACGAGGTAGTACTCGAGGAAGCCCGGTGTGGCGTGCTCGGCGGCGACGTACCAGGGAAGGGCGAGGGCCACGGTGAGCGCGGTCCCCCATCCCCACGGCAGCACCCTTCGCAGCGTCCTCCACTGGCGCCAGCCAATGGCCCATGCGCCCAGCGGGAGGAGAGTGAGCAGCCAGCCGACCGGTCCCTTGGCGAGCAGGCTGAGCGCAAGACCCGCGAAGAAGGCGAGGCCCCAGCGGAGCCGGGCGGCGGGAGCGTCGGCACGGATCGCCATGGCGGCGCCCACCATGGACAGGGTGACGGAGAGGGTCAGGGCGGGATCGGTGAGAACCGTTCCGGCGAGGGCGGTGAAGAGCAGCGTCGTTGCGAGTACGACCGCACACAGCAGTCCGAAGCTGCGCCCGCGCAGCTCGCAGCCCAGTCGATGGAGCAGGGCCACGGTGGCGGCCGCCGCGAGGAGAGAGGGAAGGCGCGCAGTGAGCTCGCCAACGCCGAAGAGCTCGAAGCTCGAGGCCGTCATCCAGAACGAGAGGGGTGGCTTGCCCAGGAAGGGGAGGCCTTCGCTGAGCTGGGGTGTGATCCAGTTCCCCGTCGCGGCCATGAGCCGTCCGACCTCGGCGTAGCGGCTCTCGCTCTTGTCCATCAGCGGATAGAGCCCAAGGCTCACGAGCCGGGCCAGGAAGAGGCCGGCCAGCAGCGCAGTCGCACTGCGGCCCTGCCACGGGGCGGGGTCGCCCGGCTGCCCGGCCTGGCTGCGCGTGCCGATCATCGTGTCTCCTTGTTCTGGGGCGGGCCCAATATACAGCCCATCGGGGGGGCGCTCCCGAAGATGAGCCGCTCGGGGTTCGTGCTATAATGAGGCCGTGTATTGTCGCTCCCGCAGCATGCTGACCGCTCTCATCGCCCTGCTTCTCCTCTCGGCCACGGCTGGCGCGGAGCTCGTGGCCGTGGACCGGACCCTGCCTGCCCATCTGCAGCGGGGCGGCAGCGTGCGCCTCGACACCGACATCGGCCTTGGCCTCGACATCGACAATACCGACGCCGACGGCGAGAGCGAAGTGCCCGCGGAGTACGAGGGCCGCCAGGCGGATCTCTGGAGCGAAGGGGATCGGCTCGAAAGGGCGGGGGCCCTGTACGAGTCGGTCCAGCGCTTCGAGGCCCTGGTGAGCGAGCGACCGGACGTCTCGGCAGCCTACTGGCGTACGGCGCGGGGCTACTGGCGCATCGCCGACGCGCTTCCGCGCGAGGAGCAAGAGCGCCGCATCGAGTACTTCGATCTTGCGGACGCCCGCGCGCGCGAGGGCATCGAGACCGATTCCGGCTGTGCGCCCTGCATGCTCTGGAAGTATGCCGCCATGGGCGGGCTCTCCATGACCCGGGGCTTCATGTGGGGCGCGCGACACGCGCGCGAGATGCTGGGGTTGCTCGATCGGGGCATCGCCCTGAAGCCCACCTACCGGGACGACGACAAGAACTCGACCCTCGCGAACCTCTACTACGCTCGCGCAGTCTTTCGCCGCATGGTGCCCGATTGGTTCTGGCTACCCTGGGTGATCGGCGTGAAGGGGAATACCGAGCTCGCCCTCCTGGATATTCGCAACGCCATGGCGCTCACGGCCGACCGGGTCGACTACCAGGTGGAGCTCGGCGCGATCCTGCTGTGCCAGGGTAAGCGAAAGAAGCAGCCCGAGCGCATCGACCAGGGCGTCGAGGCCCTGAAGTACGCGCTCACGATCCCCACCTATCTGCGCACCGACGAGATCGAGCGCTACTACGCGAAAGTCCTCGTGGACCAGCCGGAGAAGGGCTGCGCCTACTCGGGCGAGGGCTTCATCGACGTCAATAAGGTCAAGCGCTCCGACCTGGTTTCAGCGACAGCGAAATAACAGAACGGTCGCTCGATTACTGCGCTCAGCTGGGATCGGGCTTGGGCGTATCCGGGCCGCTGGCCGGCAGCTTGGGCCTGGCGACGTACCGGGTATCGACCTTGCCCGTGAGGCTCTCCAGGAAGGCGACAATGTCGCCGAGCTCGGCCTTCGTCAACTCGATTCCGAGCTGATGATGACCCATGAGGCGCACCGCATCGGAGAGCTTCTTCACGCTGCCGTCGTGGAAGTAGGGACCCGTCTTCGCGATGTTGCGTAGGCTCGGCACCTTGAAGACGTAGAGGTCGACCTCGGCGCCGGTGACCTCGATGCGACCCTTGTCCGCGGTCTCGTAGGCGTTGATCAGACCGATCTTCCGGTAGAGGGTGCCGCCCAGGGCCGGGCCCAGGTGGCAGGACGCGCAGCCCCTGGCGAGGAAGCTGGACAGGCCCTTCTGCTGCCGGGCGTCGAGGGCCTTCAGGTCGCCCGCCATGAAGGCGTCGAGGGGTCCCGGCGTGACGAGTCCGCGCTCGAAGGCGCCGATCGCGGTGCCCATGTTGTCGTAGGTCACGGGCTGGCTCTCGCCGGGGAAGGCGGCCTCGAAGAGGGACTTGTAGCCCGGAATCGAGCGCAGCACCTGTACGGCGGCCTCGGGGCTCGGCATCGCCATCTCGATGGGGTTGGTCACGGGTCCCTTGGCCTGGGCCTCGACGTCGGGCTCTCGTCCGTCCCAGAACTGCGTCACGTGGAGTGCCGCGTTCAACGAAGTGGGGGAGTTGCGGCCGCCCCGCTGCCCCTTGTGACCGGGAGAGGTGGGCTCGCTGTCGACGCCGAAGTTGTCCAGCTGGTGGCAGCTGTTGCACGAGATGTCGTGGTTCTTCGAGAGGCGCGCGTCGTAATAGAGCATGCGTCCCAGGTCGACCCGGGGACTGCTGAGCGGCCGATTGGGGGCGCTGGCCACGTCGGGCAGCGGGCCGAAGATCGCCTTGGCCTGGGAGGAGAGGGCTTGGGCGGAAAGGGCCTGGGTCGAAAGCTCGGCGGCGCCCGGGCCGTGGCTGTCGGCGCGCGCGCCGCCCGGGGCCAGCAGGGGTGCGACCAGCAGGCTGGTGGCAAGAAGGATCCAGCGTGAACTCATGGAGACCTCGGCGCTCGGTGGGAGCGGGCTGGTGATTGTAAGCGGGCAGGATAGGGCATCGCGCCGAGTCGCCGCAAAGCGAATCGGCCCATGGCGACCGCGAGATTCACGCGCGCTGCGCCTCATCGTGTCGGCTATCCGACACGATGTGGGGGCGGGCACCGAAGAGCTCGCCTTCACGACCGAGAACGGTCCGGATCTCGATCAGCGGGTGCTGCCCACCTTCGCGGTCATCATCGGCGGTGGCGGCGTTCCCTTCGACAAGATCGACCGTGTCGTCGAGATCATTGGGCTCGCTGCTCGCGGTAGGGCAGACCGGCGCGGTAGAGCTCGAGCTGCCTCTCGAGGGGCGGCCGCTGAGAGCGCGGCGTCAGCTGGATCGCCTTCCCCTGCCAGCGCCGCGCCTCGTCGAAGTGACCCGCCTCGGCATTGGCAGCCGCCAGGGCGAGCAGGAACTCGGCCTTGCGGTGACGGGTCGCCTCGGCACCCTGCCGGGCCCAGCGCAATGCCTCGGCGCCGTCGCGCAGCGCATCGTCGGGGCTCGTGGCGAGGAGCCACGCGAGGCGTTGAAGGGCGGGTAGCAGATCCGGCGCCACGCGCAGCGCCTCGCGGTACTGGGCCACCGCCGCGGGCGACTCGCCCCAGGCTTCGAGGGCGAGGCCGTACTTGAGCCTGGCCTCGGCGCGCTCCGGCTCGAGCTCGAGGGCGCTTCGATAATGGGACTCGGCCTCGCTCGGCCGCCCTTCATGGAGATGGATCCCCGCGACGTTGAGGTGCAGGGTCGCGTCCGCGGGGCGCCCGCGCAGCGCCACTTCGTAGTGCTGCAGCGCCGCCGCATAGCGCTCCTGGCTGGCGTCGAGGCCACCGAGGTTGACGTGCGCCTGGGCGAAATCGGGAAGCAGGGCCAGGGCCTCCTCGTAGTGGCGTCGAGCGGCATCCGCGTCGCCCAGCCGCTCCACTGCAATGCCCAGGTTGCTGTGGGCCTCGGCGTGCTCGGGCCGCATGCGCAGCGCATTGCGGTATTGCTCCGCCGCCGCTCCATAGCGACCGGCCCGTGCATGGACCGCGCCCAGGTTGTTCGCGGCGAGGTAGTTGTCGCGGGTCACCCCCAGCGCGTGCTGGTAGAGGGTGATGCTGTCCCTCCATACCCGCGACTGGGCCGAGGTGGCGACGGCCAGCGCGGCGACTGCGGCCAGGCAGGCGGCGCCCGCGAGCCCGGCACGCGGCGTGATGACCGCTCGCGCCGAGGTGGAGTCGCCTTCCCTCGGATCGCGTACGCGGGCCCACTTCTGCAGCGACCAGGTGAGAGCGATGGCGAGGCCAATGGTGGGTAGATAGGTGTAGCGGTCGGCTCGCGCCTGGGCGCCGACCTGGACGAGGCCGATGACGGGCAGCAGGGTGACGAGATACCAGAGCCAGCCGACGACGAGGTGGGGGTCGCTCTGCCGGCGTCGCCAGGCGACGAAGCTGAGCGCGGCCAGGAGCAGAGCCGCGCCGACCCCGGCCAGCACCAGCTGCAGCCCAGCAGCGGGGGACACCAGGGCGGGATGGGGATAGAAGAAGGCCAGTCCTGCCGGCCACACGCTCATGCCGAGATAGGCGACGTAGGAGACGAGGGCGTTGGCGACGCGGGCCGCGGCGGGGATGTTCTCGAGGGACTGGGTCGCGCCCGTGGCGGACTGAACGGCCAGGGTCACCCCGGCCGACGCCAGGGCGAGGACGAAGAGGGGCAGCTTCTCGGCCAGCAGCCGTGACCGCGGCAGCGCTGCGGCGGAGGCCGCCCGGGTGGTGAGTGCCGCCGGCGCTTCCCCTGCCGGCCGCCAGCGTCCCAGGGGCCAGTAGTCGAGTAGGAGCAGCACCAGGGGCAGGGTCACGATCATGGGCTTGGCGAGGAGCCCCAGGGCCATGCAGAGCGCCACACTCAGCCGCGACGCCCGGCTGCCGCGCCGCGCGTGGCGCAGATGGGCGAGCAAGGCGAGCATGAAGAAGAGACCCGCCAGCAGATCCTTGCGCTCGCTGATCCAGGTGACGGACTCGACCCGCAGCGGGTGAAGGGCGAAGAGCGCGGCGGTCAGCGCCGGAGCCCAGAACGATGGTGCCGGGGCCCAGGGCGATGGCGCCGCGGCCCAGAACGATGAAGTCGCGAGGCGCAGGAAGGCGAAGAGCAGCAGCGCATTGAGGGCGTGGATTCCAACGCTCACCGCGTGGTGGCCGCGGGGATTCGCACCAAAGAGCTCGGAGTCGAGCATGTGGGACAGCCAGGTGAGGGGGTGCCAGTTGTTCGAGTGGGCGGCGGTAAAGGCCCAGCCCACGCCCTCCCAGGAGAGCCCGCGCTGCACGTGGACGTTCTCGGCCACGTAGTCGCCGTCGTCGAAGCTCACGAAGTCGTTGCCCAGGGAGGGCCCGAAGGCGGCTGCCACGCACAGGGTCAGCAGCATTGCGAATGCGATGTCCCGACCCACTGGCGGCGTGTCTCCGGTGATGCTCGATGCGGTCACTTGGGCTGTTCTTCACTGGGGCTTGGTGCTTTCGCAGTAGCCATTCTACCATCGCCGACAGATCATCGGGGGCCGTCTCGATCCGGCGGCGGGACTCGATCGCAGCAGGAGTGCTAGCCGTGCGAGCCATGGTTTTCGAGGGGCCGGGAGAGCCGCTGCGGGAGAGGCAGGTCGAGGATCCGCGGGTGGGGGCCGGCCAGCTGCTCCTCGAGGTGGCGACCTGTGGCGTGTGCCGGACCGACCTCCATGTAGTCGACGGCGACCTCACGGAGCCCCGCCTTCCCGTGATTCCGGGACACCAGATCGTGGGCCGCGTCCTCGAGCTCGGAGCGGGCGTCGAGCGCTTCGCACCCGGCGATCGGGTCGGCGTGCCCTGGCTGGGCGGAAGCTGCGGCGCCTGCCGCTTCTGTGAGTCGGGCCGGGAGAACCTCTGCGACGGGGCGCGCTACACCGGCTATCAGATCGACGGCGGCTTTGCGGAGCGCTGCGTCGCCGACGCGCGCTTCTGCTTCCCGATCCCCGACTCCTACGACGACCTGCGCGCCGCACCCCTGCTGTGCGCGGGACTCATCGGCTACCGCGCGCTGCGCATGGCCGGGGAGGGCCGGCGCCTCGGCTTCTACGGCTTCGGCGCGGCGGCCCATATCCTGATCCAGATCGCGCGTCACCAGGGTCGGGAGGTCTTCGTCTTCACGCGTCCCGGAGACGAAGCGGCCCAGCGTTTCGCCCGCGAGCTCGGCGCGACCTGGGCCGGCGAGTCCGGCGAGACAGCGCCGGCGGAGCTCGACGCCGCCATCCTCTTCGCGCCAGTCGGCGAGCTCGTGCCGACCGCCCTGCGCACCGTCGCGAAGGGCGGCGTCGTGGTCTGCGCCGGAATCCACATGAGCGACATCCCCTCCTTTCCCTACTCGATTCTCTGGGGCGAACGCAGCGTCCGCTCGGTGGCAAACCTCACCCGACGCGACGGCGAAGAGTTCTTCGAGCTGGTGCGCCACCTCCCCATCGAGACCGAGGTCCACCCCTATCCCCTCGCGGCTGCGAACGAGGCCCTCGACGATCTGCGAGCGGGTCGCTTCACGGGGGCGGCGGTCGTTCGGGTCCGGTGAGCCGTGGGGGCTCGATGCCCGTCGTTCAGCGGCCGCGCTCCCGAACCGGACACTCCGTCTCAGCCACCCGGAACCGCTGCCGGATCGATCAGCCCATGACGCCGCCAGCCCATGCGCAGCAGCCAGCTGCCCGCCGGTGCCACTTCGCGAGGACCCGCGCGGCTGGCCGGCAGCGGTCGTCTCCAGCCATCGAACCATTGCCCCGACGAGCACTCGTCCATTCGCACCGGCGGTGCCCCACCGCGGACTTCCCGCCAGTGCTTCCGCACGTTGAGGAGGACGTACTGCAGCGCGTGCCGCACCTCTCGCGGCGTTCGCAGAAGGTGAGCGTGATACGCGCCTTCGAGAATGCGGCCCTTCACCCGGTGGATTCGCTGGATCGCCAGCGCAATTCGTGTCCCGAGAGAGCGCATGCCACGGCTGAGTGAATCCTGATCATCTGCCTCGACGATGAGATGCAGGTGATTACGCTGGATGCTGTGGTGCACGAGCCGGAAACCCCCTCGCTCGCACGCCGCCGCGAAGGTCCTGCGAAGCGCTTGCACGAGCCGCCGCTTGCGAAGGCTCGGAATCCCGCTCCTCACACGCAGGGTAACGTGGACCGGGAGGCACCCCGAGAAGCGCTCTCTCATCTGCTTGGGATCGCAGCTGCGGCCGGAAGGCTTCCTGCCGGCTCCCGGACGCGGTCCTCCGCGCCCGCTGCGCATTCGGTAATCGGTGAAGGACTGCTGCTTCTCTCTTCCCGACGCCATGGCGGAAGGATACCGAAAATCAACCTTCGATGCAACACAGTTGACACTGATCGGAGTATGGCGGGTCAAGCAATGCTCCCTGATATCGAGCTGACCGACGAGTCTCAGCTCACTTTCCGCAGGTCGAGTCGGGCATTTTGGCGAATTTCGGGCGGGGTGACGCCGACTGATGGGCCTCATCTCTTGAGGATGATGCGAATGGACTCCTCCTCCCACTGCTGCAAGTACTCGAGCAATCGCTGGTAGTCGTTCATGGCGAGGCCGATCCTCTTGGCTTCGTCCAGGGATACGGCGCGGTGGCGTAAACGCCCCGCTTCCCTTCGATTCCACTCGTGGTAGGGACCGTGACGAGCGTTCGGATCGGTGGCACACCGGCAGTTGGGCTTCCCGCAGACCTTCTTCCGCTCGAGCAGCGTGCCGGTACAGATGTCGGCTGCCGGAGCGATGGTCAAGCTGAAGCTCGTGCCGGCCTCGGACACGCCCCTCAACGGCAAGGTAGGACCCCACCGAATCGTGGACTGGCTCTCCACCTCGTTGGGCG
>JAFDEK010000031.1 GCA_019310385.1 Deltaproteobacteria bacterium | reverse complement strand
CGCCGTGCAGGGCGAGGTCGACGGCGCCTGGTCGCTCATCGCCGAGGACGCTCCCGCCGCCTACATGGACCCATCGGGCGAGAGCGCCATACTGATCGCCGCCGGCGAGATCCAGCTCGAACGGGGTGTGCTCGACCAGTCCCGTGCCTACTTCGAGAAAGCCCTGGAGCTGCGGCCCAGCAACTCCGAGGCTTCCCTGGGCCTGGGCCGCGTCTTGGTCGAGCAGGGGCAGCTCGACGGCGCGCGCCGCGCCTTCAAGCACTCCGCCCACAACGACCCCGCGTCTCCCCGGCCCCTCGAAGTGCTGGCCGAGCTGGAGCGCGAGCGCCCTGCGGTGCAGGCTCTCCTCGCCCTCGAGGCTGGCGACCGCCACGCGGCCCGGCTGAGCACGGGCCCCGCCCAGATCCACTTCGAGCGGGCCGTCGCCCTGGACCGCTCGGTGGAGGCGAAGGCCCTGGAGCGCAGCGGTGCCCTCTACACTCGCATGGGCGAGCCCGAGCAGGCCGTAGTCAGCCTGCAGCGGTCCAACGAGATCGGCGGCAGGACGCCCGAACGGCGCCCAGGCCAACGCCCAGCAGCTCGAGGCCTCCCAGCTCACTCTGCTCGAGATGCTGGAGGAGGTCGAGCCCGGGAGTGGCCCCGCTCTCACCGAGCTCGGTGAGCTCTACAACGAGACCCAGCAGCCCGAGCAGGCCGTTGGAGCCCTCGAACAGGCGGTCGTGATCCTGCCAACCCTTGCGCGCCCGAAGCGCTCCCTGGCGCGGGCTCTGCACAAGCGCCACAGCGAAGGCGACGTGGAGCGTGCTGTGAAGCTCTTCGAGGCCTCGGGAGAACAAGGGCCCTACTCCTCGGGCGACCTGCGCGATCTGGCGGCGCTGCAGCTGGAGACCGGTGACTTCGACGGCGCGGTCGCGAACCTCGAGAGCGCTCTCGAGCTCCGGGCTCTCGACCTCGCTCTCGACCTCGAAGCACAGCAATCCCTCGTGCAGGTACTCCAACGGAAGGGCGACCTCGAAGCGGCCAGCTTCTTCGCCAAGCGCTTCGAGACCGCGGGGCTGCAGGACTTCATTCTCGACGAGGCGGCCATCGAGGCGGCCCACCAGCGCAGCAAGGTCGCGGATTTCGAGGAGATCGGCGGCGTGGTGGCGAGCTTCGGCGGCGCCACGAAGGAGGTTCAGCGGGTCGTGCTGCTCGGCGTGCGAGAGACCCACAGCGAGGCGGAGCGCTACCTCCGGTGGTTCCGACCGCGCCGCTCCCGGCTCGCCCTCGTGGAGCAGGACCTCGCCGAGGCCCTCGCGGCCGAGTACATCGTCGTCGAGCCCGAGCTCATCCAGGACTACATCCACACTTCCATCGAATCGCTCTTCGATTTCAAGGGCAAGTCATCCCGGGACGTCCGGTTCGTTACCGACGTCAACATCGCCCTCGACGTGGACGGGGTCTTCGTTGCCCAGCTCGGGGCCAGGGATGCTGACGAAAGGGCCCTTCCCGGCAGCTGCCTCGACGGCTCCCACTACCAGCTGCAGCTGCGCCGGCTGAGCGGCCAGCAGGAGCATCTGGTGCAGCTACTCGCCAACGGCGCCTGCCTCGAAGGTGGCGCTGCGGGCGCCTACGGTGAGTGGAACTACGTCGCAGTGGTACCCTGGACGGCGCTTCTCCTCGGCCTGCTCTTCCCCGTCCTGCGCGGCTGGGGCCAGGTGACGATCGATTTCAAGCTTCCGGCCAGGTCCAGGGCGCTCTTCGCCGTGCGCCTCTCTCAGCGGCCAGGCAAGGTCAAGGACCGCTCGGAGAAAAGCAAGGGAAAGGCGGAGTACGTATTCGAGCGCCAGCTCAAGAACCTGGAGCGCCAGGAGCATCGACTCCAGGGCGATCGCATGCATTTCAATTGGGTGGCCGCGCGCCGGACCCCCTACTACATCACGGTTCGCGGCCCCCTGCTGGACCTCGCGAACGATCAGCTCATCGGCGAGTTCCTCGAGGAGCGAACGATCCTGGTGAAGCGGGGCGAGCACCGGAAGGTTGATTTCAACATGTGCGCCTCGGAGGCTTCCATTACGGTGAAGGTGAAGTCGGGAGAGGAGCCCGTCAGCCGGGCGCGGCTCAGCTTCCGCGGTGTGCTGAACTCCCTGCGCTACGTCAATGATGGTACGGGAATGCTCTACGCCCGGGAGGGCGAGTACGTGGTGGTCGTCGGCGCCGAAGATCGGGTGGTCGAGATCCCTGTCGTGATCAGCGAGCTCGTCCCCGTCAGCCTCAGTGTGAACCTCGCCGACGAAGTCGACCTGGTCTTCAAGGACTGTCCCGACGCCGTGGGCCCCTATCTCGAAAGTGACTGGGCCGCAGCCGCGACTGCCCTGGAGTGCGCCGGCCAGAGCTCCGCCGCGCATCGGGTGCGCGCCGAGCTGCACCGCGAGCGGGGCGACACCCAGGCTCTTGCCCAGGCGCTCGAGGCGGCCGGCGATCTGAGCGAGTCCGCCGCACTGCGGCGCGAGGCGGACGAGCACGACCAGTCGGCACTTCTCTACGAGGAGGCCGGAGATCTCTCCCAGGCGGCCGACGCCTATCGGGCCGCGGGCGATCTGGCCAGCGCCGCGCGCTGCTACGAGAACGCGTACGACTGGCCCAATGCGATCGACTGCTATCAGGACCTGGGCGAGACCGAGAAGGTCCTGGCCCTCATGGAACGCTCGGGAGAGGTCTTCGAGGCCGGCTGCCTCGCCGCCGAGCACGAGCAGCTCGACCGCGCAATCCACAACCTGCAGCAGGTCGACGCACGCCACCCGCGTTATAGCGAGACCTGTCGGATGCTGGCCGAGATTCTCGAGCGCAAGGGCGAGATGGACCTCGCCGCCGAGAAGTTCGATCAGGCGGTGAAGCTCGCCGGGGGCGACGAAGCCCCGCTGGAGCTGCTCGGCACCTACGCGCGCCTGCTCGAGCAGGCCGAGCGCGAGGACGAGGCCCTGAGCATCTACGAGAACATCCGTCGCCGCGACCTGCACTTCGGAGAGGTCGGCACCCGCATCGAGGTGCTGCGCAAGCGCACGACGAAGCTGCCCGCCGAGGTGAGCGGCGACTCCTCCCAGACCCTCGTGGCAGGCGCGGCTCGCCAGCCGGCCACCGAGAGCCGCCGCTACGAGATTCTCGGCGAGCTGGGGCGCGGCGGGATGGGCGTCGTCTACAAGGCGAAGGATCTCCACCTCGAGCGCATCGTCGCCCTCAAGGTGCTCTCCGAGAACCTGCGCCAGCACCAGAGCGCCCTCGAGCTCTTCCTTCGCGAAGCGCGCTCGGCGGCGGCACTCAATCACCGCAACATCGTGATCGTCTACGACGCCGGCCAGGAAGGCGACATGGACTTCATCTCCATGGAGTGCCTGGAGGGCGTGGGGCTCGATGCGATCCTGAAGAAGCGCGGGAGCCTCGACTGCCGGACCGCGGCGAGCGTGGCGCTACAGGTGGTGGCGGGCCTCGACTATGCCCAGCAGAGCAAGATCATCCATCGCGACATCAAGCCTTCGAACCTCTTCGTGACCAAGGATCGGGTCGTCAAGATCATGGACTTCGGCCTCGCCAAGATGGTCGAGGAGGTGCGTCGCTCCTCGACGGTCATCGGAGGCACGCCCAACTACATGGCGCCCGAGCAGGCCGTGGGCAAGGCGACGGACCACCGCACGGACCTCTACGCCCTGGGCGGCACTCTCTTCCATCTGGTAACGGGCACCGTTCCCTTCGAGGATGGGGACGTCGCCTACCACCACGCCCACACGGCGCCGCCCGACGCCCGCGAGCGCGAGCTCTCGGTTCCGGCCGAGATGGCCGAGCTCATCATGAAGCTCATGGCCAAGAACCCCGACGACCGCTACCAGTCCGCCCGGGAAGTAGCCGCCGTGCTCCAGCGCGTCCTGCGGGACTAAGGGCTGCTGTCGGGGGCTTCGTTGGCGTGCAGCTGTGCGCCGCAGTCCTTGCAGAAGCGAGCGTCGCTCAGGTGCCCCATCGTCATGCACTCCGGGCAGCCGCGGGTGGTGACCGGCTGGCGCACGACGGCGTCGACGATCTCGGCCGTCACGATCCCGGTGGGCACGGCGAGGATGCTGTAGCCCATGATCATGACGGCTGCGGCGAGTATCTGGCCCGGGACGGTCTGGGGTGCGATGTCCCCGTAGCCCACGGTCGTCATGGTGACCACCGCCCAGTAGATCGCGCGGGGAATGCTCGTGAAGCCGTTCTCCCCGCCCTCGATGAGGTACATCGTCGAGCCGAAGATGGTGAGCAGGATCATCACGGTGCCCAGGAAGACGATGATCTTGTGACGGCTGGCGTGGAGGGCGTCCATGAGCACGTCGGCCTCGCCCAGGAAGCGCCCGAGCTTGAAGACCCGAAAGATCCGTAGCAGGCGTAGGGAGCGGATGATCAGCAGGGACTGGGCGCCCGGGAAGAGCAGGCTCAAGTAGGTGGGGATCACCGCGAGCAGGTCCACGACGCCGAAGAAGCTCCGCGCGTAGCCCAGGGGGCGCTCGACGCAGAGCAGGCGCAGCCCGTACTCCACCGTGAAGAAGGCCGTGAAGCCCCACTCTGCGTAGTAGAGCCAGGGGCCGAAGTCGTCGGCGATGAAGTCCACGCTCTCCATCATGACCGCCGCGATGCTCAGGAGGATTATGAGCAGGAGCGCGACGTCGAAGGCCTTGCCGGCCGGCGTGTCGGCCTCGAAGATGATGACCCAGAGTCGCTTTCGCCAAGCGGCTCCGGTCGGGGTCTGGCTCTGGCGCGGCATGGGGGGATTGTATGGCGCCCGCCGGGGCCGGCAACGGGCCTGCTATGCTGAGCGGCCGCCGCCTGCGGCGCGCTGGGACGCGCCGTCGCGATCCGGCTGCCGCTCCACCGGCCGATTCACCCACGAGTCAGACCAGAGCCAGACGAGGAAACCATGTCCGAAGACCCGAATTTCACCCGCTTCACCGGAACCGACGGCTACATCGCCTCGGGCCCCCTGCTGGAGGCCGTCAACTGCGCCGTCGCCCTCGAGCGGCCCCTGCTCATCAAGGGCGAGCCCGGCACCGGCAAGACCCTGCTCGCGAAGCACGTCTCCGATGCCCTCGAGCTCCCCATGGAGTCGTGGCACATCAAGTCCACCAGCAAGGCCGCCGAGGGGCTCTACGTCTACGACACGGTGCAGCGCCTGAACGACGCGCGCTTCGGCGAAGGCGAGGTCTCGGACATTCGCAGCTACATCAAGCTGGGCCCCCTCGGCCGGGTCTTTCGCGCCGTCGATCGCCATGTCCTCCTCATCGACGAGGTCGACAAGGCGGATCTCGAGTTCCCCAACGACATCCTCCGCGAGCTCGACGAGATGCGCTTCACCGTGATGGAGACCGGGGACGAGGTGGTGGCGAAGCAGCGCCCCGTGGTGATCATCACGTCCAACAACGAGAAGGAGCTGCCCGACGCCTTCCTGCGCCGCTGCGTCTTCCACTTCATCGAGTTTCCCGACCGCGAGCTCATGAAGCAGATCGTCGACGTGCACCATCCGCACCTCGACGCGACCCTTCTCGACCAGGTGTTGGTCAAGTTCTACTGGCTGCGGGAGCAGAACGAGCTGCGCAAGAAGCCCTCGACCTCCGAGCTCATCGACTGGATCGCGGCCCTGCTGCGCTCGGGCGTGAGCGAAGACCAGCTTGCCCAGCAGATCCCCTTCCTCGGTGCGCTCCTCAAGAACGAGCAGGACACCGAGGCCCTGGGCCGCTTCGCCGAATCCGGAGGCAACCTTCCCTCGAGCTGGGCCGACCTCGGCCCGCGTTACAATCAATAGCGTTCGCGCTCAGGAGCGACCCGGATTGTTTCTCGACCTCTTCTACGGCCTGCGCGACGAGGGCGTGCCCGTGGCCATCCAGGAGTGGATGATGTTCACGGAGGCCCTCGGCAAGGGCCTGCACGGCTCGAGCCTGCTGGGCTTCTACAACCTCGCCCGTTCCTGCCTGGTCAAGAGCGAGACCTACTTCGACGCCTTCGATCGGGTCTTCGCGCGGGTCTATCACGGGGTGGAGGGGGAGCTTTCCATCGAGGAAGAGGTGCTCGAGTGGCTGCGCGACCCCGAGAACTTCCAGGAGCTCACCGACGAGCAGCGGGAGATGCTCGAGCAGCTCAGCAGCGACGAGCTCATGCGTCGCCTCTTCGAGACCCTCGCCGAGCAGACCGAGCGCCACGACGGAGGAGGCAAGTGGGTGGGCACCGGCGGCCGCTCGCCCTTTGGCCACGGCGGTGAGCACCCCACCGGCATCCGCGTCGGGGGGCCGGGCCGCAATCGCTCGGCGATGAAGGTCGCCGAGGATCGCCGCTTCGAGGACTACCGCACCGACGACCACCTCGACCTGCGCAACATGAAGGTGGCCCTGCGCCGCCTGCGTCAGCTGACCCGTACGGGGCCTGCCACCGAGCTCGACCTCGACGAGACCATCGACGAGACCTGCCGCAACGCCGGCGAGATCGAGTTCGTCTTTCGCCCCGAGCGCAAGAACAACGTGCGCTTGCTGCTCTTCATGGACGTGGGCGGGACCATGGATCCCTACTTCGAGCCGGTCAGCCGGCTCCTGACGGCACTCCACGAAGAGCGGGGGCTGCGCGAGTTCCGCCCCTACTACTTCCACAACTGCGTCTACGACATGGTGTGCGAGAACGCGTCCCTCTATCGAAAGGACTCGATCAACACGGGCGACCTGCTCCGCAGGCTCGACGAACGTTGGAAGGTCGTGATCATCGGCGACGCGGCCATGCACCCCTCGGAGCTTCTCTCGCCCCGCGGAAACATCAATCCGAGGCTCGAGTCGGGGACCCGGGGCATCGAGTGGCTGCACCGGATCGACGACCACTTCCGCAGAGTCGTGTGGATCAATCCCGATGCGCCGCGGATCTGGGACCAGACCCAGACCACAAGGATCATCCAGGAGCTCTTCCCGATGTACCACCTCAGCGTGGACGGGGTAGCGGATGCGGTGAAGGCCCTGGTGGGCTCACGGCGCGCCAGCGCCTGAGGGCGGTCGCCGGGGCGTTCAGTTGTCGAAGTGTGCGGCCCAGTCGTCGATGACCTGCTCGATCTTCCCCAGCTGCTCGATCAGCTTCAGATGCTCCTCCCTCGCACGTGCGTGGTCGAGGTTGATGCGCATGAGCTCGAGGAGGCGCTGCTCGCGTCCCTCCGCGTCGAGGGGCTCCCCCTCACGCGGCCCGGACTTCACCACCAGATCGTCCTCGATGAACTGGCGCTCGAGCTCCGAGAGATTGCGCATGAGGTGGCGCACCACGGCATCGGAGAAGTTCACCCGGCGCAGCAGCTCTTCGTAGTGGCGGTGGTCCTTTTCCGACAGGGGATTGAAGCGGGGATGCAGCGGGATTACTTCTGCGGGCATTCAGCGGCCTCCGGGCACATTGACTCAGGTCGAAATTCGGCGACTTAGAGTCTGTGGTGCCGGCTCCGGTTCCCTCCTTCACGCCTGAGTCCAAGAGCGCTGGCGAGCGAGCCTCGGCGCCCCGTGGGAAGCCCGGTTCAGGCCTCGACCACTCCGTTCTCGGTGAGAGCGCGAAAGACCGCGAGACAGGCCTCTGCGTCTACCAGGGCGTCGTGGGCGCCCTCGATCTCGAGACCCGTGTAGTGCCGGTAGGCCTCGGCCAGGGTGGGCCACTTGTACTTGCCGTACTTCCCGGGGAGCCTGAGCACCTCGGTCGTGGCCTCCTTGGTGCAGATCAGGCGCTTGCCCTCCATGCGGTCCGGCTTGCCCCCGAGCCGGTGCAGAGCCGTCAACATGATGGAGCGATCGAAGCTCATGTTGTGGGCCACGATGGCGTCGGCCTGCAGGCAGAGCTGATTGAAGAGCGAGCAGGCCACCACCGGAGCCACGCCGAAGTTCCGGCAGTCCTCCTCGCTGATTCCGTGGGCTTCCCGGGCGCCCGCCTCGATGGCGACGTCCGCGTCCAGGCGGACCAGCATGGCGTGGCGCGCCTTCACCTCCCAGCCACCGGTCTCGACCAGCAGCATGGCGAGCTGCACCAGGTGGGGCTGGCTCGCGTGCTCGGGCGGGAGCTTCCACTTGACCATGTCCGTGGTCTCGGTGTCGAAGATCAGGGCCTTCATGCTCTCGCGACTTTGTCGACCTGCTCGACCGGGGTCTGGTCGGCGATCGCCTTCTCCCAGACCTCGACCAGGCGACGGGGCAGATTCTCGCCGCGCTCGCGCGGCAGGGTGAAGGCCAGGGTGACCACCGCGGGCTTGCTGCCGCGATTCGACCAGCGCCGGGGTACCGAGGTCTTGCAGTGGAACGAATCGCCCGGGCCGAGCCGGTAGGCCTCACCGTTGATCTGCAGGTGGATCTCGCCGCTCTCGCAGAAGGTGATGATCTCCCCCTCCTCTTCGAGCATGCCGTCCCAGCAGAGCGCTCCCGGCTGTACGACGGCTCGCCACATCTCCAGTCGGGCGTCGTGGAGATCGGAGCCGAGGCGCGTCACGTGGGTGTGCTCGGCATCCCCGAGCCGTGTGCCCTCGTCGTGGCCTCGGATCCGATAGCGAACCGGCTCGCCGCGCCGGGTGAGCAGCTCCGCGGGATGTCGGCCGAGGCCGTGCGAGATCTTGAGGAGCACCGCGATGGTGGGGCTTACCTGGCGGTTCTCGACTTTGTGGATGGTGCTCGCGGAGACACCGGCGCGCTCTCCGAGCTCCTTGAGCGTCATGCCCGCCTGCTCGCGCCATTCTTTGATGCGCTCGGCGATGTGGATCAGGTGATTCTGCATGGCCACCCACCTTCCCGCGCCCAGATTCGCGAGGCCGCATTTTATCACGAGCTGCTTTTCATAGGTGGGCTTTTCTCCGAGGGGGTCAAGGGCGTATCCTGGGTGGGGTATGGCCGCCGAGACCCTTCGAGAGCCTCCCCGCGAGACTCCCGTCCTGAAGAGGACCGAGGTGTTGGTCGTGGGCGGCGGCAGCGCCGGGGTCTCGGCCGCGGTAGCGGCCGCGCGCGCCGGCGCCGAGGTCACCCTGGTCGAGCGTTACGGCTCACTGGGCGGCCTGGCGACCGGCGGACTCATCGCCCTGCTGCTCAGCCTCGACGATGGGCTCGGGCGCCAGGTGATCGGCGGTCTGTGTCAGGAGCTGGTGGAACGGATCGTGCGCAGGGGGGGAGCATTCCACCCTCCACGGGGCGAGTGGGGGGCCGACGATCCCGAGCTGGTCGCCCGCTACTTCCGCTGGGGCCTCGTCTGGGGCGGGGCGCGGGCCCAGCACCGGGTGCGCTACTCGGTCGCCTACGACCCCGAGGTCATGCGCTGGGTGCTGGCGGAGCTCGTCCAGGAGGCGGGTGTGGACCTCCTCTTCCACATGTGGGGCGCGCAGGCCGTGGTCGAGGGCGATCGCACCCGCGGCGCGATCTTCGAGTCGAAGGCGGGGCGCCAGGCGATCCTCGCCGACGTGGTGATCGACGCCACCGGCGACCTCGACATCGCGGCCTCGGCGGGCTGTGGCTTCGAGCTCGAGCGGATCCATCCCTGGCTCTGGTTTCGCATGGGGGGCGTCAGCGACGTGGACGCCGCCCTCGAGCGGGGCGAGACCTTCTTCCGCACCCCCAATCCCGGCGTCGTGCTGGCGCCATGGGGCAGCGCCACGCGTCTGGGCCAGAGCATCGACCCCACCGATCCCCGCGACCTGACCTTCGCCGAGCTCGAGTGCCGGCGTATCGTGATGGAAGAGGTGACGCGCCTCAGGCAGAGCGTGCCCGAGATGGCCGACGCACACCTGTGCAATATCGCGACGCAGCTCGGCATCACCGAGAGTCGCCGGCTCGTGGGGCGCCACGTGCTGCAGCGGGAGGAGATGGATCGGGACTTCGACGATGCGATCTGCGTCACCGGCCATTGGACCAAGTACGGCGCCGTCTATGCGATTCCCTACCGCTGCCTGCAGGCCCGCGAGCAGGTGAACCTCCTGGTGGCGGGGCGTCTGATCTCCGTGAACCACCGGGTCCACCACGCCACCAAGGAGATCCCCGCCTGTATGGCGGTCGGGCAGGCGGCGGGCCTGGCGGCCGCCATGGCGCTCGAGCACGCAGGCGAGGTGGCGCGGGTCGACCCGGCCAGCCTGCGCGAGCGGCTCGTGTCCGCTGGAGCCCTGCTCGACTACTTCGAGGCCACTTAACAGCTTCGAGGCCCCGCACAAAAGCCGGTGAAGAAGGGCGCAGCAGATCGAGTATGATGAGATGGCTTCTGGAATGTCGCGGGCGTTTCCCCCTGTGGCCTGCTGGAGAGGATCTTCGATGAGTGCCCATGACCCCCTCCCCCCGCTGGATCACGACTACGATCAGCTCATGCAGGTCATCGACACGCTGAACTGCGGCCTGGTGGGCCGCGATGTCGAAGGCCACATCGTCATCATCAACGACTGCATGCTCGCGTGGCTCGGATACACCCGGGAAGAGGTGCTCGACCGTCACCTGGACGACTTCGCGCCGCCCGAGCTGCAGGAGGTGACCCGCAGCGAGATCCAGGCTGCCAACGCGGGCGACATTCGCGCCCGGCTCACCGCGGTGCAGCGCAAGGACTCCACCACTTTTCCTGTCGTCGTGATTCCCCAGCGTATCCTCGACCGGGAGGGACACTGCATCGGGAGCGTCACCGTGGTGGTCGATCTGGGAGCGATCCAGACCGCGAAGCGCGTCGGGCCGACCCCGGGAGGCGCGGACATCCGCAGCTCCTTGGAGCGCATCGCCGCGGAGCTGCAGACCATCAGTCTCTACGCCGATCTCCCCGCCAGCGCCGCCGGGGCGATCGAGCACCCGGAGCTGGGGAGCCTCTCGAAGCGCGAGAAGGAGGTTCTGCTGCCGCTCATCTCGGGCGATCGCGTCCCCGCCATCGCGGAGCAGCTTCACATCAGCCCCCACACCGTGCGCAACCATCTCAAGTCCATCTACCGGAAGCTCGGGGTGGAGAGTCAGTCAGAGCTCATCCAGCGGGTGCGTGCCTTGTCGGAGGAGTCGAAGGCGGTACAGCCGACGATCGCGGGCTGATTCGCTGGGCCCAAAACCACGCGCCTCTTGCAGGGCCTGTCCGAATCCACTTGAGTCTGAGGGCTCTTGGGACCGGGAGGCGCGGCGAGGCATGCGGAGTCTGACGGTGGAGTGTCGTCCGGGTGAGACAGGACGGGTTCCGACCCGTTTCGGCCGGCCGGGTGCCATGCACAGCGTGGACGAGTTCCTGGACCACTGGCCCGGTGACGGTTACAGCTACTTCAAGGTCCGCTGCGAGGGCGCGATCTTCATCCTTCGCCACGACGAGCGCACCCGCGACTGGCAGCTCCACTTTTTCTCCAACGAGCGGGAGCGGCATTGACGCCATGTCTGCACTGAAGCCTGCACTGATGCCTGCACTGAAGCCGTCGCTCCCCGCCCTCTGCGCGGGTCTGATCCTGCTGCTCGCCTGGCGGCCCGCCGCCGCAGCCGAGCAAGCCCTGGTGCTCGACGCCGAAACGACGACGATCTCGATACGCCTGAAGGCCACCCTGCACACCGTCGAAGGGAGCTTTCGCCTGCTCGACGGCGAGGTGGTCTTCGACGAGAAGAGCGGCGCCGCGTCGGGCTGGATCCGCGTGGACTCGGGCAGCGGCGTGACGGGCAGTGGCGGGCGAGATCGCAAGATGCACGAGCAGGTGCTCGAGAGCGGCCGCTTCCCGCAGATCGTCTTTACACCGACTCGCCTCGAGCTCGGCGCCGAAGTCGCCGACGGCCGCGAGCTCGACCTCGTCGGCAACATGTCGATCCACGGAAGCGAATACCCGCTCACCATCCCGGCCCGGGTTCGCCAGGGCCCGGGCGGCGGCGTGACGATCCACTCGCGCTTCCTGGTCCCCTATGTGAGATGGGGCATGCGGGACGTGAGCAACTTCTTCACCCGGGTGGCGCCCGAGGTGGAGGTCATCATCGAAGGGCGTGGTGTCCTCGAGGAGCGCCGATAGCCGCTCCGACTCCTACGGCCCCGACGACTCGCCGGCTACGCTTTTTTGTGACAAGCGCTCCAGCGCTTCGTGGATCTGGCCTTCCAGGTCCCGGGAGGCGGCGGCTCGTCGACGGGAGGCAGGGAGCTTCGACAGGGCGGCCAGGGCCTCCTCGTAGCTGCGGCGTGCCTCCGCGTCGCGCCCGGCACCTTCGAGGATCTGCCCACGCCGCGCGAGCCAGGTGTCCTTGCGCGGCGAGCGGGCCGCCGTCCTGTCCAGTCGCTCGAGGGCGGCATCGGTGGCGCCCATCTGCAGCTCCAGCTGCAGGGCGGCCTGCTCGAGGGTCACGGCGGGGCCCATGCGGGCGAGTCCGGCGTCGAGGCCCGCGATGGCCTCGGGCAGGTGCTCGTCGCCTGCGGCGGCAAGGGCCCGGGCGCGCACCAGGTAGGGCTCCGGCTGCGGCGTGGCCTGGTGCGCGATGGCGAGATCGTAGTCGCGGGCGGCCGCGAGGTAGCGACCCAGGAGCATGCGCGTCCTGCCTCGCGCTTCGAGGGCCGCGACGTGCTCGGGCGACTTCGTGAGAACGCGGCTCAGGGCGGTGTCGGCGTTCTCCGGCTCTTCGAGGTCCAGATAGACCAGGCCGCGCATGAAGTCCGTGTCGATCAGCTCTGGATCGAGGGCCTCGGCGCGGTCGAGGTCTGCCATGGCCTCCGCGAAGTCCCGGTGGCCGCGATACAGGTGCGCGCGCTCGACGTAGAGGATGGCTCGGTCGGGATGGGCCTCGATCTTGCTGCTCGCCGCGGCGAGCCGGTCGTGATAGGTGCCGTGAGCGTGCGCCCAGCCGGCGAACCCGAGCAGGGCCAATCCGATGGCCGCGAGAGTGCCGAGCTGGGTGAAGGCGGAGCGTCTTCCCATCCGAATTGCCTGAACTCCCGCGCGTGGGGCCGGATCAGCCGGCGGCTTCGGGCGGGCTTGCATCTCCGGGGGGCTTTTGGGGTGCCTTCTTGGAGGCCTTCTTGGGGGCCTCTCGACGGGCCTTGGCCGGCTTCGCGGTTTTCCGCGGAGCCTTCCCTTCAGCTTGCGCCTGCCGTAGGCCCCCCGCCTCGGGCGGCGTCAGCTTCACCTGGGCGGCGGCGGCCAACTGCTCCACGGAGTGAGCGACGAGCTCTACGAAGGTCGCGAGGTCGGGAAGGTATTGGGGATCCGCGTTGAAGCCCCAGTGGATGCGGCCGTTGTAGCTGATGAGCGCGATTCCGATGCCGACGTTCTGGAGCAGGGGCACCTGGGGGTACATCTCCCGCAGCTCGGCGCCGAGCAGATAGAGTGGGAACTGGGGACCGGGCACATTGGTCACGATGGTGTTGACGCTGCCCGAAGCCGACCGCGCGCCCAGGGAGAGCAGGCTCGAGGGCATTACCTCCATGATGGACATCATCGTGTCGACGCCCAAAGCCTGCTGGGACTCCTTGAGCTTCAGGGTGGTTTCTCGGACCTTCGCCAGCTGATCCAGGGGATCGGCCTCTTCGAGGGGCAGGCGAAGCAGCCAGGCCGAGACCCGGTTTCCCATCTTGCCCCGATCTTCGTCGCGGCGCACGCTCACGGGGGCCTGGACGCGGAAGTCGAGTTCGGCCGGGTCGACCAGGCGCCGTTTGAGGTACTCGCGAAAGGTGCTCGTCACGATGGTGAGCACGACATCGTTCACCGTGCACTCGAGGGCGCGGCGCAGCGCCTTTACGTCCTGGAGGGGCGTGGTGTACCAGTCGAAGGCGCGGTGGGGGCCGATTTCGCCGTTGACCGGAGTCTGCGAGGACGGCTGATTCTGGGCGACCATGGTGTTGCGTACGGCCCGGGCGCGCACGCTGATCTCCTCCCGCAAGTTTTCCGTCTCGCGCCGGAACTCGCGAAAGCCCCGCACCGCGCGCAGGGGCAGACGCAGCCTGTCGCTCAGGGAGTCCATGGCGAGCTCGCGGCCCGTGGGCGCAGGGCGCGGAATGAAGGCGGGTGGGTTTTCGTCGATGTGGTGATCCGGCGAGGGCGACTGGAGGATCTGGGAGATGTCGACGCCTGACGATCCGTCGATCATGCAGTGATGGATCTTGGTGATCACCGCGAAGCGGCCACCTTCGAGGCCTTCGACCACCGTCATCTCCCACATGGGCCGCGCGCGGTCGAGGTGTTGGGCCATGAGCCGGCCAGAGAGCTTCTTGAGCTGCTGCTCGCTACCGGGCCGCGGCAGGCCCGAGTGGCGCACGTGGTACTCGAGCTCGAAGTCGGGGTCGTCGACCCACACAGGTGTGTTCTCGTAGGGGATCCACTGGAGCTTCTGCCGGTAGCGCGGGATACGGTGGAGGATCGAAGCGATGAAGCGCTTGATCTGCTCGAAGTCGACGCCGCCCTCCGAGGTCTCGAGAGGGCCCAGCTCGAAGATCTGCGTCGACGAGACGTGCATGTACAGACCGGGCTGCTCGAAGAGGAGAAAAGAGTTGTCCTGGGCGGACAAGCGGTCGTAGCTGTACCGGGGCATGGGGGGACCTTCCACGGCGATGCCCCCGAAGGTGTATCCTGGGGGCGGAATCGAATTGAGTCGAGCATCCCTCTCGCCGGGTCGCCCGTCAAGGACGTGTGTCCGGAGCGGCTGGGCGGTGGCCGGCAGCTCGCCTTGGAGGTCGCTCTGGAGGTCGCATTGGAGGTCGCATCGGTGAGAGCCTTCCTGACGCTCGTGGCGCTGGCTCTCGGCCTCTCTGCTCCAGGATGGGCGTCCGAGCCGGTCGACGCCCGGGCCGTGGCGGAGCATCTGGCCGCGAGCATGCGTTTCAGAACGATCAGCCATCAGAATCCGGCAGACTTCGAAGCCGGTCCATTCGAGGCGTTGCACGGCTATCTGCGTGAGACCTATCCGCGCACCTTCGCATCGTTGCGGGTCAGACGGGTCGGCGGCTACAGCCTGCTGCTCGAGTGGCCCGGCAAGGCGGCTTCCCTCCAGCCGGTGCTCTTCATGTCCCATACCGACGTGGTTCCCGTCGAGCCGGGGACGGAGGACGAGTGGACCCACCCGGCCTTCGACGGTGTGGTGGCCGACGGGGTGATCTGGGGGCGCGGGGCCGTGGACAACAAGAACGGCGTCATCGCCTGGCTCGAAGCGGTGGAGCGACTGCTGGCCGAGGGCTTCGTGCCGAAGCGCACGGTCTACTTCGCCTTCGGTCACGACGAGGAGGTCGGTGGCCATCGGGGCGCCGGCGCCATGGCGGCGCTACTGCGCGAAGAGGGCGTTCGCTTCGAGTTCATCCTCGACGAAGGAGGCTTCGTCGTCGAAGACTCGCCGATCCTCCCCGGGCGCCTCGTCGCCATGGTGAACATCGCGGAGAAGACCTACTTCACCGTCTACCTGCGCGCCCGGGGCGAGGGGGGACACTCCTCGACGCCGCCGCGCCACACCGCGATCGGCAAGCTCGCCAGTGCGCTCCACCGCCTCGAGGCCGAGCCCATGCCGGCGCGGCTCTCCGGACCCATCCGCGAGATGTTCGCTGCGGTTGCGCCCGAGATGTCCGGGGTTCAGGGCTGGGTGATGCGCAACCTGTGGCTCACCGAGCCCCTGGTGCTCCGCAGCATGAGGGGCGACTCGACCTCCGACGCGATGGTGCGTACCACCACGGCGATCACCATCTTCGACGCCGGCGTGAAGGAGAACGTCCTGCCCCAGGAGGCCGTCGCGACGGTGAATTTCCGACTACTGCCCGGCGACAGCCCCGAGGAGGTGCTCGCCCACATCGAGCGGACCATCGACGACCCGGAGATCACCATCGAAGAACGACCCTGGCGCCTCGCACCGGAGCCGGCGCGCACCGACACCCGTGGCTTCGATGTGATCCGCCGTGCCGTGCACAGCGTGCATCCCGACGCCGTCGTCGTTCCGGGGCTCGTCACCGGCGCCACCGACACCCTTCACTACGCGGACCTCTCCGACGACATCTACCGCTTCCTCGGCGCCCGCCTCTCCATGGACGAAGTCAGCGGCTTCCACGGCACCAACGAACGCACCCGCCTCGAGGCCTTCGCCGACGCCATCCGAATCTCCACCCAAATCCTCCGCCTGACCACCTCCCAATAACGCAAACAGGGGGACGGTCCTTAACGCAAGCCGCAGCCGCGGCTTGCGTTAAGGACCGTCCCCCCCTTCCGTTAGAGGCGTTTGCGGAGGGCTTTTAGGAGGTCGATGGTGGTGAGGATGCCGACCAGGTTGCCGCTGTCGGGGTCTACGACGGGGAGGGCGCCGTGGCGGCCGTCGAGGAGGAGGTCGAGGGCGCGCTCGATAGAGTCTTCGGGCTTCACCGTCATGAGACCGCCGCTCATGGCTTCCTCGACCGCGGTGGAATTGTCGAGGGTGAAGGAGTGGGCCACGTTGGGCTCGTCGACGGTCTTCGGGCGGCGAATGTCCCGATCGCTCACGATGCCGATCAGCTTCTCGTCGTCATCGACGACCGGCAGGTGGCGGATCCCGCGCTCGAGCATGCGGTCGTAGGTCTGTCGCAGACCGTCGCGCAGATTCGCGCAGACGACGTTCGTGGTCATGTAGTCGCGCACCAGCATTTCTTCGAGACTCCCGTGGGTCTGGTGTTTGTGGCCGGAACCCCACGCCTGGCGGGTAGGGGCGCAGAGGGTAGACGGGCGGCGCGGGGGCGTCAAAGTGGCCTCCGGCCCCTCGTCCTTCGATCCACTCCCCGACCGGCGTCTGTGATCCCTGATACCGTCTGGCCTCGATCGTGAGGAGCAGGAGACACACCCTGGGTTTTCGAGCATGAGCCGGGACCTCGAGCGCAGCATCGGGGTGCGGACCGCGGCCGGCGTCGTGATCGCCAACATGATCGGCGCCGGGATCTTCACGACCACCGGCTTCCAGGCGGCCGATCTCGGTAACCCGGTCTACATCTACCTGCTGTGGATCCTGGGAGGTGTCCTCGCCCTCGCCGGGGCGCTCTGCTACGCCGAGCTGGGCGCGGCGATTCCCAGAGCGGGGGGCGAGTATGCCTATCTCCACGCGACCTACGGCGGCATGCTCGCCTTCGCGAGCGCGTTGGTCTCACTGACGGCCGGCTTCTCGGCCCCCATCGCGTCGGCGCTCAAGGGTCTCACCCACTATCTCCAGCACTTCATTCCAGTGCTGGGGAGCCAGGAACCCGTCCTGGGGGCGCTCGTGGCCGGGGACGTCTTCGCGATCTGCGCGGTGTGGCTCCTCGTGGCCATTCACATCGGGAGCACGGGCTTCGGCCTCGGCGTGACGAACATCGTGACCGCGCTCAAGGTGCTCGGCATTCTGCTTCTCGTCGGCGGAGCGCTCACCATCGGCAACGGCGACGTCGAGTCCATGGTCCGCGCGTCCCAGACCTCCGACCCGAAGACGGGCGCCGACCTCTTCGGCGCATTGGCCACGTCCTTGATCTTCGTGATGTTCTGCTACTCGGGCTGGAACGCGGCGAGCTACCTGGCCGGTGAGATGCGCGCCCCGGAACGGGACCTCCCCCGGGCGCTGCTCGTGGGCACCGCCAGCGTGATGGTCGCCTACCTGGCCCTCAATCTCGTCTACTTCTACGGCGCAAGCGTGGACGAACTCGCCGGCAAGGTGGAGGTAGGCCTCGTAGCGTCCGAGAACCTCTTCGGCTCCATCGGGGCGGGCTTCGTCGTCCTGGTTCTGGCGGTCTCCCTGCTCGCCTCCGCGTCGGCGATGACCGTCGTCGGCCCGCGCGTCTACTACGCCCTCGGCCAGGACTTCGCGCCTCTCGGCTTCCTGGCCCGCGTCAATCCCACGACGGGAACACCGATCGTGGCGCTGACTCTTCAGGCCGCCGTCACCTCGATCGTGATCCTTCTGGGCCGCGTGGACCAGATCCAGCAGTACGCGGGCTTTACCCTCAGCCTCATGGCCACCCTGGCCGTCTCCTGCGTGATCGTGCTCCGCCTGCGCGAGCCCGACCTGCCGCGCCCCTTCCGCGTCTGGGGCTACCCCTTCACCCCACTCCTTTTCATCGGCGTGTCGGTCTGGATGATGGTCTGGGCCTTCAGGGGCCGTCCAACGGAGTCGCTGCTGGGCCTGCTCACCGTCGCCACCGGATGCGTGATCTACCGGCTCGCCTTCCGCTCCTACCAGCGGCGCCATCCGAATCAGCCCGGCGATTGAAGCCCCGCGGCAGCGAGGCCGCTCTCTGCTAGCACCCTGCTAAGCTGCGCCGTCCACGATCCGCCCGAAGCTGCGCAGAAGATCCGTCCGAGGATCCGCTCAGGAGACCCCATGCCCCCCTTCCGCGAGCCGCCGACCCAGCGCTTCGAGCGCGTCGCCAACTTTCGCGACCTCGGCGGCCACACGACCCGGGAGGGCCGGCGCGTCCCTTCCGGCCGCCTCTTTCGCAGCGGTCACCTCGGTCATGCCAGCGACGACGACGTCGAGCAGCTCGCGAGCCTGGGCCTGCGCCGCGTCTTCGACTTCCGCACCCTGGCCGACATCGAGCACGATGGCCCCGACCGCCTGCCGCCCAGCGTCGAGCACCTCCGCCTCCCCATGCCCGATCCAGCCGGTGGCCAGGATCTGCGCTCCCTCATCCAGGAAAGCGGGCCGGACGTCATACAGGAGATGTTCGGCAACGGCCGCGCGGCCGAGTGGATGCGTCGAAGCGCCGCGGGCCTGGTGCGCGAGCGCCGGGAGCCCTACGCGGAGTTCCTCACGGAGCTCGCCCGTCCCGGCTCCGTCCCCGCCCTCTTCCACTGCTCGGCGGGCAAGGACCGCGCGGGTTGGGCGGGCAGCCTCGTGCTCCTGACCCTCGGCGTGGAGGAGGAGCAGGTCGTCGAGCAGTATCTGCTCAGCAACCGCGAGACCGAGCGCATCCGCGAACGGCTGCGAAGCGCCGCCGTAGCCGACGCCGAGAAGTTCAGCGATCTGCTCGAGCCCCTCCTTGCCGTGCACCCCGACTACATCGACGCCTCCTTCAGGGCCATGCACGAGGACTGGGGCGACTTCGATCGCTACCTCCACGAGGGGCTGGGCATCAGCGAGGAGCAGCGCGGGCAGCTGCAGGCCAGCCTGCTCGAGTAGCCCGGATCGGGGCCGTGCTCACGCCGCCGGCTCGTGGGTCTTGAGTAGCTCTTCGTAGAAGCCCATCAGCAGTGAGATGGTCGGCCCCGTAACGATGGCTTCCCCGTACTCCAGGTAGAAGACCGCCCAGCCCGCCTCCGGGTCGCGCCGCACGAGGCGATAGCTGTCGGAGCGCAGTGCGTAGTCGAGGGGGATCTCGAGGATCTCTTCCACCTCCCGGGGATGGGGTGTGAGATCGAGAGGTGGCCTCACCAGACCCACCACCGCGGTGATGTGAAAGCCATTCTTGCTCACGTAGCCGCCGAGCTCGCCCAGCACCTCCACCTGGCCCGGCTCGAGATCGATCTCCTCGTGGCTCTCGCGCAGGGCGGTGGCCGTCGTGTTGGCATCGGCGGGGTCGCAGCGGCCGCCCGGAAAACAGAGGTGACCCGCGAAGGAGATCTCCTCGTGGCGACGCGTCAAGAGCAGCCCCAGCCCCTCTGCGTGCTCGATCACCGGGATCAACACCGCCGAGGCCTGCGCGCGCTGCCGATCGGCCTCGCTGATCTCCAGCTCGTGATGGGGGTTGCGCAGGGGCGTGCGCCGCCGCGCCACCTCACTCGCGAAGTGCGCCCGCAGCGACGCCACACTGGCCCGGACGGCCGGACGCCGAAAATTCGACGGAATTTCCTCCACGTCATCCCACATGAGGCCACGATAGCTTCGATCCGGGCCGAGAGATGGAGTCCCCTGGCGGGTTTCCTACCCTATCCGTCGAACCCGATCCGTCCGACCCTTTCCGTCCAACTCTTTCAGTCCGACCCCGGGAGACGCCGCCATGCTGCAGGTCAACATTCACGGCCCCAATGACGTCCGGCTGGACGAGACCCCCGTCCCCGAGCCCGGTCCGGCCGACGCCCTCGTGCGAGTCCAGTCCTGCGGGATCTGCGGCAGCGATCTCGGCTACGTGAAGCTCGGCGGCCTGGCGGGCCCCACCGCCACTCCCATGCCCCTGGGCCACGAGCTCTCGGCCGTGGTCGAGGCCGTGGGGAGCGAGGTGCAGGACGTCGCGCCTGGCGATCGGGTGGTGGTGAACCCCATGGGCGCGGGCAACCAGATCGGCAACGGCGGGCCCGAGGGTGCCTTCGCGCCCCAACTCCTGGTCCGCAACGCGGCGGCGGGAGACAGTCTCTTCAAGATCCCCGACTCGCTCCCCGACGACCTCGCGGCGCTCACCGAGCCCATCGGCGTGGGGATGCAGGCGGTCAACCGTGCCGGCGCGGAGCCGGGCGACAAGGTGGTGATCTTCGGCGCCGGGCCCATCGGCCTCGCTGCCCTCGCCGTGCTGCGTTACCGGGGCGTCGAGGACGCGGTCGTGGTCGACCTCTCGCCGACCCGTCTCGAGATCGCGGACAAGCTCGGCGCCCGCGCCACCGTGAACGCCGGCGAGGAGGACACCTGGGCGCGCATCCGCGAACTCCACGGCACCGAGCCTGTGTTTGGCGCCCCCATGGCGGGCACCGACGCCTACATCGAGGCCTCCGGCGCGTCGCCCCTCATCGGCCAGGTGATCGGCCAGGCCAAGGGCGAGGCTCGCCTCTCGGTCGTGGCCCTGCACCGAGCCGAAGTGCCGGTGAGCTTCCTCGTCGTGATGATGAAGCAGCTGCAGATCTCGGGCTCCATGGCCTACCCCGAGGACTGGAGCGAGATGATCGAGCTGGTCGACCGCGCCGACCTCTCACCCATGATCACCCACCGCTTCCCCCTCGAGCGCTTCGCCGAGGCCCTGGCGGTGGCCCAGGACCCGACGGCCGGGGCGAAGGTGCTGATCGAGATCGGTTGAGCGCGGCTGCGCCGGTCTCCATTCGCGCGGCTGCGCGCCTACTCCCGCGCTTGCAGGTACTCGCCCAGGGGCGCCCGCGCGTAGTCGAGCTCGTTCCAGAACGCGCAGGTCTCGTCGTCGAATCCCTTGCGCGTGGTGATGTCCAGGTCGAGCACCAGGTCGGCGCCCGAGCTTCCGTACTCGGGCCACTCGGGCAGGCGCTTCACGTTGGGGTCGCCGCTGTGGGCGAAGCGCGTCCAGTAGGTGAGCATGCGGTCCGCGAGCTTCTGCTCTTCGCCGGAGAACTCGCTCGTGAAGGGCGAGTTGGGGCGCTGGAAGACGTACTGGATCTCGGCGCCGTGATGGGCGCCGAGCTCCACCACGGCGGGGAGCCCCGAGCGGGCCTCGCTGTAGTCGAACACGTAGGACCAGGTCGGAACATGGCGGCCGAGCAACTCGGTCACCCGCCGCGTAGAGCAGCGGAAGAAGCCGTCGCCGAAGGCCTCCGAGAGAGCGGCGCCCGGGCGCTCGTAGGCATCCAGCGGATAGCGCGCCGCGACCCGGCGCGCCTTGTCGAGGGTGCCGAGCAGGTAGAGCAGGCGATCGATGTACTGGCTGCGCTGAAGGGGCGCGAGCTGGTACTCGTGGGAGAGCATCACGATGAGGGTGCCCTCGTCACCGTTGCTGCCGTTGATGACCGGCACCCGATTGAAGTCGCCGCTCGCGTAGCGCGCCGTCGGCTGCTCGGTGAAGGCATGGCCGTCGAGCACCGGGAACCAGGAGGGCTCGTTCTCGCCGAACGCGAAGGCGGGGTTGGGCGGCAGGGCTTCGAGGATCTCTCCAGGCGTGCGAGAGCGCATGCACGCGAGAAGGTCGCTGTCGGCCTCGTCCCCGCAGCCCAGCTTTCCGCTCAGCGCGAGGCCCTGTCCCTCGGCGGCCTCGAGGCTCGCGAAGGGGAAGTGGCAGGGTCCGCTCTCCACGATGCCGCGGTGGAAGAGGCCCTTGGAGAGCGGTGAGGCGAGGTGGGCGCACACACTCAGGCCGCCCGCGGACTCGCCGAAGATCGTGACCCGTGCCGGGTCTCCGCCAAAGCCATCGATGTTGTCCCGCACCCACTCGAGGGCCCGGATCTGGTCGAGGAAGCCGTAATTGCCTGAAGAGTAGTTACCTGAAGAGTAGTTGCCGGATGAGCGGCCAGACGCCGGCTGCCCCGGGTCTTCGCCGCTGAGCGCGGGGTGGGCGAGGAAGCCGAGGGCACCGAGGCGGTAGTTCATGCTCACCACCACCGCGTCGCCTCGCTCGGCCAGGCGCGCGCCGTCGGTGCCCATCATGCCGTCGCCCACGATGAAGCCGCCGCCGTGGATCCACAGCATGACGGGTCGCCGCGCCTCGGGCTTCGGGTCCGGGGTCCAGACGTTGAGGTAGAGGCAGTCCTCCTCTCCGCGCTCGAAGAAGAACACTTTCTGGTGACAGACCGGGCCGGCTTCGTCGGCGGCGAGGACTCCGCTCCAGGGCTCCGGCGGCCGGGGCGGACGCCAGCGCAGGGCGCCCAGCGGCGGCGCCGCAAAGGGAATGCCGAGGAAGGTCTGAACCTCCTCCCGCTCCACGCCCTGCACGGCACCCGAGCGGGTCTGTACCACGGCGCCCGGACGATCCCCGCCGCCGCACCCCTGGGCGAGGAGTCCCACCAGTGCGGCAGCGAGCCAGATTCGAAGATCGCGAATGGTGTCGTTCCGCATCTCGCCGGGCAGTGTACCGCGGGTGGCCCGGCGGACGCCCTCAGCCGCCGGGCAGGATGGCGACGTCCAGCAGGCCGTCGTCGAGGAGCGCTTCGGGGGACATGGGGACGCCGATGCCGGCCACGATGCTCTCGACGCCCGCCGCTTTCCCGTGGAGGATCAGGCGCAGCCTGCGCGCGGGTCGCGCGCTCAACCGGCGCCCGGCTCGGCCGGCGCAGTTCCGCCCGGCGTACTTGCACCCGGTACAGTCTCGGCCGCGAGCTCCTGCGCGGCCTTCTCCAGCACCGGCCCGAGGATGATGAGCTGCCAGCCCGAGATCATGAGGTTGACGCCGACGAGGACGCCCACCGCCCACGCACCCGAGAGGGGCCATTGGCGCCACAGCAGGATGCCGAGGACCAGCGAGACGAGGCCGCCCACCACCAGCCAGCCCCAGCCCTGCTCCGGCCGCAGGTCGAAGGCGAGGACCACACGTGTGATGCCGTCTGCGATGAAGTACATGGCGAGCATCAAGGTCATGGTGGCGAGACCCATGAGGGGATGGGCCTCGATGGCGAGACCGCCCAGCAGCATGAGTCCGCCCAGCAGGAAGCGCAGCACGCCGCGCCCGAAGCTGGGTGCCTTGAAGGCGAAGACCATCTGTACCACGCCGCCCGCGATGGCGAAGAAGCCCACGACGAAGATGACTACGACCCCGGCGTACAAGGGCGCGCTCATGGCGAGGAAGCCAAGGATCACCTGGATGATTCCGAGAATGACGCCCATTTCCGCTCCTTCCTGCAGTGAATCGACAGCGGAACGGTGACACTCCAGCCTCACGGGTGCAAGGCGCCGAACACGCTCAGAGTGCGCCGCTGCGCTTGATCGCGTAGTAGCTGTTGATGAGCTGGGCGTGGAGCGCGGAGGGCGGCGAGTCGAGGCTGAGGACGCCGCTGTGACGCAGGGTTTCCTGCACCCTCGAGCGGTCGAGCTCGTGGCGCCAGGTGCCGAAGCTTCGCAACGCGTCGCGGAAATCCGTGATCTCGTCGGCGAGCACCTCGTCGATCTTCTCCTCGCGCAGGTTCGCGACGAGCACCAGGTGCCGGCGCTTGAGCAGGCCGACGCCGGGCAGGAGATCCCCGACGTCCTCCCGGCGCACGTTGGTGAGCAGGATGACGAGGGAGCGCCGGGGCTGGCGTGCACACAGCTCCTCGGCGGCTCCGTTGAAGTCGCTGCCCAGGGTCGTGGTCTCGAGGTCGTAGACGGTATTCAAGATGCGATTGACGCTACCCACCCCCTTGGAGGCGGGCAGCCAGCGCGTCTCGTCGCCGAAGCTCATGAGCCCCACGGCGTCGCCCGCGCGCAGGGCGACGTGGCTCAGGAGGATCATGGCGTTGAGGGCGTGGTCGAAGTGACTCAGGTCGCCGTCCTTGGCCCGCATGCGGCGGCTGCAATCGAGCAGGAAGACGACGCGCTGGTCGCGCTCGTCCTGGTACTCGCGGGAAATGAGCTGCTGCTTGCGCGAGGTTGCCTTCCAGTCGATCTGCCGCATGGCGTCGCCGGCGCGGTATTCGCGCAGCTGGTGGAACTCGAGGCCCTCGCCCCGGCGCTGCCGCAGGCGAATGCCCACCTGGGCGGTGTCCTGCTCGAGGGTCATGGCGCCGTAGCGCTCCACCGCGGCAAAGTTGGGATAGACGCGCACCGACGACTCTTCGCCGCAGCGGCTGGTAAAGCGCCACAGGCCCAGGGGCGAGCTCGCCAGCAGGTGCGCGGGGCCGAAGTGGACGTCACCCCGCTGCAGAGGGCGCAGCCGGTACTCGAGGCCGATCGTCGACCGAGCCGTAGACCGGGCCGAAGCGATCGTGTCGCTGGGAACGCGCAGGGGGAGTCCTTCGGTCTCCGCGCTCTCGGGGTGCGCGTCGAAGATCCACAGCTCGCCGGGAGGCGCCGCCTGCCAGTGCAGCTCGAGGCCCACGGGCGCCCAGTCGTGGAGGGCCAGGTTGTCGGGCAGATTGCGGCGGAGGCGAGGTGCGGGCAGCCGCCGGATCGCCAGCGCGTCGAGCAAGGCCGTGCAGAGCAGGAGGCCCCCACCGGCCAGCCAGATCTGCCTCAGGAGCTCGATCTCCCGGGTGGCGGAGCCCGGCCCGGCCAGCGCCCAGAGCTCGCCCAGCGCCGAGAGGGCGCAGAGAGCCCCGACCCCTGCGAGTAGCCGGCGGCTCGGTCGGCGCTGGACCGTGGTCATGAGCGGGGCGCTTCGACCTGGTCGAGGATGCCGCGGATCACCTCGTCCACCGGCGCCCCTTCGATCTCGAGGCTGGCGGCGAGCTGCACCCGATGGCGCAGCACCGGGAGTGCGATCCGCTTGACGTCGTCGGGTGTCACGAAGTCGTTGCCGCTCAGGATCGCCTGGCCCTTGGCGGCGCGTACGAGGGCGATACTGGCCCGGGGGCCGGCGCCGCGCACCACCCCCACCCAGTCCCGGGTGGCGCGGGCGATGCGCACCGCATAGGAGAGCACCGCCGGATCCACGATCAAGCCGGCCGTGAGCTGCTGCAGGGCGCAGACGCCTTCGCGGTCGACGACGCGGCTGAGACCGTCGATGTTGAAGTCGCTCCCGGTGCGGTTCTCGGTGACATGGCGTACGAGGGTCTCCTCGCTCTCCTCTCCGGGATAGTCGATGTGGAGCTTCATCAGGAAACGATCGATCTCGGCCTCGGGCAGGGGGTAGGTGCCCTCGAGCTCGATGGGGTTCTGGGTGGCGAGCACCATGAAGGGCCGTCCCGTCTCGAGGGACTGCCCCTCCAGCGTGATCTGCCGCTCCTGCATGACCTCGAGCAGGGCGGCCTGGGTCTTGGCCGGAGCCCGGTTGATCTCGTCGGCGAGAAGCAGATTGGTGAAGGCCGGGCCGCGGCGGACGCTGAAGGTCTGGCTCGCCATGTCGAAGAACTCGTGGCCCGTGATGTCACTGGGCATGAGGTCCGGCGTGAACTGCACCCGGGAGAACTCGCCTTCGAAGCAGCGCGCCAGGCAGCGCACCAGCAGGGTCTTGCCGAGGCCCGGAAGACCCTCGAGCAGGACGTGGCCCTCGGCGAGGAGCGCAACGAGGACCTGCTCGAGGACCTCGTCCTGGCCGATCAGGGCCTTCGCGATTTCGTCGCGCATCCGGGTCACCGTGCGCTGGGCGTCTCGCAGCGTGTCGGGCGTTCCCACGTGGGCATCGGTCACAGCATTCTCCTGATGGCCTGAAGGGTCTGCATCGTGTGGACGAGCTCGCGCCGGCGCAAGGGGGGCGTGCGCGTGAAGGCGGCGTACACCTCCGGCTCGGGCAGCTCCGCCAGCTCGGCGAGGGTTCGAATGCGCCCGGTCGCGTCCAGGCGCGTCCAGGAGCGGTGGTGTGCCGCGGCGCGCAGGGCGATCTCCTCGCGCAGCTCCTCGAGGGCGCCTCCCAGCAGGCCACGCCGCCAGAGGAAGTGCGCGCTGGCTTCGAGGTGCTCGAGGAGTTCCCGCCGTTCCCCCTCGCTGCCGGGTCGCATGGGGCCGAAGCGGATGGACTTCGCGGCCGCCCAGACGAGCAGCAGTGCTGTGACGCCCGCGCAGGTCAGCGGGAGCTTCGCGCCGAGCAGGGCCGCCAGGGAAGGGATCTCGGGGTCGTGGAGCAGCCACACCTTGGCGGTCGGCCCGGTGAGGCGCCACAGCAGATAAGCGTGGTCGCGGCAGTGGATGCGGTGGTTGGCCCAGATCGAGAGGGAGGTGGCGGCGGTGAGCTGCCCCTGGCCCACCGGGAGATGAATCAGCTGGGCGCCCGACTCGCCCAGGGCGACGGCGCTACTCTCGCCGCTCGAATGCACCAAGTGGCGGCGGCCCTGCGCGAGCTCGAGCTCGAGGGCCCGGGGGAGGTCCCGGGAAGCGAGAGTCGCGATCACATCCGTGGCCTCCCAGCATGCGGGCAGCTCGCCCGAGAGGGCCTCCTCGAGGACGTCGCCGACGGTCTGCTCGATCTCGTCCGCGATGGTCTCCTCCGCGTCCGGCTCCTCTTCACTCTGACTCTCGTCTCTCTGGCTCTCGTCGAGCGCGTCGGCGACCTCCTCGCCGGGTTCCGCCGTCTCCTCGCCGTCTTCCCCGGTCTCCTCGTCGCCCGGATCGATGAGGTGGATCCCGTAGCGGGTCAGCAGGGGATCCAGGCTGCTGCCGGTCTCCTCGTCGTAGGGCTCTCGAGCAACGACCAGGAGGTGGCCCCCGTGCTCGACCCAGCGGGCCAGTCTCTCGACGCGACGCGCGCTCATGGCCCGGCGGGTGGAGGTGATGACGAGGGCGTCGCCGCTGGAAGGCAGGCGTTCGAGGATCCCCATTCCGCTGACCGTCTCGGCTTTCACTCCCTGCTCGCGGAGGAAGAGCTCGGCTGCGAGATAGCGGTTGCGGAGCGCCTCTTCGCCGTAGCCGAGGTCGATGACCTTCTCCACCCACTCGATTCCGTGGGTGGAGAAGAGAGCGACTCCCAGCAGACCCGCGCTGGCGAGGCCGATCCAGAGCAGGCGTCGGGACGGCCGTGCGGCTTCAGTCGCCATCTCAGTCGCCAAGGCGCTCCTCCCCTTCAGCCGCCACTCCGAAGAAGCGGGGCCAGGCGGCGCAGAGCGACTCCATCACCTCGTCGGAGGGCGCGCGGTGCGCGTAGGCGAGCAGCTGCCAGTGGCGGGTCAGGTCTGTGAAGAAGTCCGCGCAGTCGCGGCTCACACCGGCGTCGGCCACGGCGACGCAGTCGCGTTCCGTGTATCCGCTATGGAACTCGAGCCCGTAGTGTTCGATGAGCTCGGCCAGGGTGGCGCGATAGAGGAGCCCGTAGGCTCTTCGCCTGGCGCCGCCGCGCCAGGCGTGGAGCACCGCCTCCGCGACATCCTCGGGCAGGCTCTCGTGCTGCACGTCGAGGCCGAAGAGGTAGCCGGGTCGGGCCGCGACCGGTGAGTCCGGCCTCCCGACCTTCCCGGCCAGGCGCGCAATCTCCTTGCGGTAGCGGTAGACCAGGTAGCCCAGCGCGGCGAGGGCGGCGGCGATGAGGAGCACCTCGGCGCTGGCGGCCGCGACGCGCAGCAGACCCGCGACGAGCCAGGTGAGCCACTCGGGCGTGTCGGACTCCTCCTGCTCCTCCGGTGTAAGGTCGAGATCGAGGACGAAGCGGGGGATGTGGGTCGTCCGCGTGCGGTGGAAGGCTTCGCCCTCGAGGACCGTCTCGATGGACTGCCGGGCGAGCTCTGGCGTGAGCTCGCTGCCGCTTGCGGCGCCCGCAGCGTGTGGGAGGAACCCGAGGCCGAGGGTCGCGCTGCCCGCCAGGGCGGCCAGGAGCGCCACGGCCGCCCGCACGGACCGGTCTTCCTCCCGCTTCTCGATGCGCGCCGCCAGGCGCCGGAAGGCGATCTCGATGTCCCAGCCCTCGAGGACCGTCCTGCGATTGACGTAGAGCGCGAAGCCCCCGCCGACGTAGAAGGGAGCCACGAGCAGCGCGGCGGCGTAGCCGAGACCGCTGCTGACCCAACTCTCCCACCGGCTGTCATCGTTGCCGAAGAACCACTCGAATACGTCGCCTTCGCTGGAGGCCGGCGCCAGCAGCACGACGAGGGCGATGCCCGCGAGGCCGAGAAAGGCCTCGACGTGGACGGCCAGGGTCGTGAGCCAGATGCCGGCGCTCGAGTGGCTGCCCCGGTGCAGGATCTCGAGTCGCCGCTGTCGCTCGCCGCCCGAGAGCCCTTCGAGCTGGGTGACGGGCAGGTCGAGGGAGCGCATGGGATTGAGGCGCCGGATCGTCAGCCAGGGCAGCCACTGGCGGAAGCCGTAGCCCGGGAAGGCCTTCACGGTTTCGCCCAGGCTCGGGGCCGGACCGAAGAGGCTGCGGCTGAGCACGTAGAGGTGGCAGCGCTCCCACAAGGGCTTGAGCCACCAGAGGATGAGTATTGCCCAGACCTCCTGCTCCCAGAAAAGCAGGTGCAGCAGGGCGAAGAGCGGCAGGCTGATGACCAGGGAGCTCCCGAGCATGACCGCGTAGTGGGCGCGCACCATGCGAAGGCCCAGGTCGATGGCTTCCCACTGGCCGCGGGGCCGCATCTCCGCGCTCACGCTAGCTAGATTCATGCTCGCGCCCCAGGAGAAGGAAGTAGAGGAAGACGACCAACCACAGCACGGAGCCCACAGCCAGCTTGAGCCCCGGCGCAATGGTGGCCTTCGAGGACCAGAAGGCCTCGAGCAGGGCGGCGGCGATCAGCATGACGATGACGCCGAAGACCAGCTGCACGCTCTCCCCTGCCGCACGTTGTAGCGCCTGCACCCGGGTCGTGGGGCCCGGTGCGATCAGGGCGTATCCGAGCTTCAGACCCGCCGCGCCCGAGATCACGATGGCGGTGAGCTCGAAAGAGCCGTGGCCGATCACGAAGGGGAAGAAGGTCTGCTGGTAGCCCAGATGGATGATGTGCGCCGACATCGCGCCCAGCAGCATGCCGTTGAGCAAGAGGAAGAAGGCCGAGCCGAGCCCCCAGGCGATCCCCGTCGCGAAGGTCCGGAAGCCCACACCGATGTTGTTGAAGATGTAGAAGCCGAACATCTGCATGTCGCTCGCCGCGCTGCGATTCGAGCCGACGCGTTCGCTCGCAGGGTCGTACATGGCCTCGAATCCGTGCACCTGCTCGGGCGAGAGAACGCTGTAGACGAGCTCGGGGCCGACGAGGACGAGGGCGAAGAGGGCGAGGGCGGGCAATACGAAGAGCGCCGCCGCCAGGCCCACGGCCACGCGATCGCGCCGCACCCTGGCTGGAAAGCCGTGGAGTGCGAAGCGCACGAGCTGCGCGCCGAACTCGTTCCTTCGCGCGTAGAGCTGCGCGTGGCCGCCCAGGGCGAGCTCGTTGAGACGATCGAGCAGCAGGGGGCTGTAGCGGCGTTGTGCCGCCAGGGAGAGGTCCCGGCACAGCTCGCGATAGAGCTGGGGAAAGTCGTCCATGTCGTCGGGCAGCGGCTCCGCGACGCCGAGGCGCGCGCGCAGGCCCTTGCTCTGCCCGGCCCGCTCCATTGCCGCGAGCTCGTCCTCGAAGCGCTGCCAGCGGCCCGAGAACTTCTGCTCGAAGGCGCGTTGCTTCATTCCCGCCCCGCGATGCCGTTCGCGATGCGCAAGAGCTCTCTGCTGCCCCGAGCGCCGCGGCTACCCGTCAGAGGAGCGAGCAGGTCGGCGAGCTCCTCGACGCGCTGGGAGGAGAGCTCGGCGCTGCGTTCGCCGAAGCTCAGGATGGCGCGCTGCTCGCGGTCGTCGAGGGGCACCCGGGCCGGCCGTGTTCCCCTCACCTCGCGTGCGCGCGCGGATGCCGCAGGGTCGGCGTCACGCAGGTTGATCACCAGCGTTCCCGCAGCCAGGTCGCCCAGGCGCTGGAAGCGCGTGCTACACAGCATGCTCACGAGTCCCGCGACGTAGAAGAAGGGCAGGAAGTCGGCGAAGCGCAGCAGGTTGCGGATCACCGAGGCGCTCCATCCGATGGGAGTTCCGTCGCTGTTCACCACCCGCAGGCCCATGGACTTCTTGCCGGGAGTCTGGCCCTCCCCCAGCACCTCGAAGAAGACGGGGTAGAACCACTCGCCCAGAAAGACGACGATCAGGAAGATCCCCATGCCCAGCTGCCCCGCCAGGGCGAGTCCCGCTCCCGCAGCCGCGACCAGGACCTGGCGGATGAGGATGTCGATCAGCAGGGCGAGGCCCCGGGACACCGGGCCGGCGGGGCTGATGAAGAGGTCGATGGCCTCCGGCGTCTCGAGGCGGTAGATGGTGTCGATGCGGCGCTCCGCAGAGCGCTGGCGTTGCGGGTTCCGAGTCAGGCTCGAGCGCCCTCGTAGCCGAAGATGTTGCGGTAGGCGACGCCGAAGCAGAGCATCGCCATGGGACCGAGCCAGATCAACCCGATGCCCAGGGTGACCACCGTTCCTCCCAGGGCGATCACGCTCATCACGATCCACAGGCCCCAGAAGCGGAACCAGCACTGGGTCACGGCCTTGCGCGAGGTTTCCAGGGCCTCCCAGACCCCCATATTCTTCTCGACGAGGAGCGGAAAGGCGAGGCCGTAGGCGACGGAGAGGTAGATCCCCGGAATGATGAAGAGCAGCATTCCGAGCAAGACGAGGACGGTCTGCACGATGAGCAGGCCAATGATGGAGAAGGTCCGGTCGTAGCACGCGAAGTTGTCGCTGAAGGCGGCGGCGGGGTCGCCCGCAGCGCGCTTGATCGAGTAGAGCATGATCCCGGCGAGGAGCGGATAGATGAGCACGAAGCCCAGGGTCTCGATGGCGACGCCGAGGATCTCCCGGCTCGAGCCCACATTGGCCTCGGGATCGATCCCCGTCACCGCGACGCTTGCCAGGTTGGCCACCGCGGAGATCGCCATGTAGATCGCGAAGCCGCCGATGATGGCGCCCTTCGAGCCGCTGGTAAGCTCCCAGGCCTCGCTCAGGATCTCCGAGATGGAGAACTCGAAGTCGCCGCCGAGCCCCTTCTCCAGCGAGCCGAAGTTCCCTCCACCCTCGGCAGGGCGCCCCAGATCGCTCTCCGGTGGCCGATAGATCGCGTCCGTTCCAGCTTCCATGTTTCGTGTACTCCTCTCGCTTCGGTACCTCGTCCCGATGGAGTGCTTATCGGCATGATGGCATGGAACTCGAGGGCGTGCCGTGGGCGGAAAGTCCCCCGTTCGATGAGGATTCGGCACTGGATGCCGCCGCACCGACACCTCTTGCCGCGACGCTGACCCGCGCGGGTGGCGCGTGATACATTGCCGCCATGGCGTCCTCGGCTCTCGCATCACCCGCCGTTGCAGCATCCACCCTTGCTGATCTGCACCGCGAAGAGCTCCTGTGCTGGAGTACGTGCTGGGGCCTTCCCGATCTCGGGGCGCGGGTCCGCATCGAGGTGAGTGGTCGCCTCACCCGCTCTCTCGGCCGTTGCGAGCCCGCGAAGGGAGAGATCCGAATCGCGCGCTGGCTGCGCGAGGAGGCGCCGGAGCTGCTGCCCGAGGTGCTCTGCCACGAGCTCGCCCACGTGGCGGCATACGAGCTCTACGCGGGGCCGGCCGAAGGCGCGAAGAAGCGGTCCGCGCTGGTGGCTGGTCTGCTGGGGAGGCTGAGCGGCCGCCGCACGGGTGTAGAGCGCACGGGCGCTTCGGCGGGGGCGGCGCTGCGTCCCCACGGCCGCGAATGGAAGGCCCTGATGCGCCGGGCGGGCTTCGCTCCCCGGGCCCGGATTCCCGAGGCGCAGCTCCCCGCCGCGGCGCGCGCGCGCACGGCCGCCGGGCTTCGTTGGGATCACTCCTGCCCCCTGTGCGGCGCCCGTCGCATCGCGCGCCGGCGCATGCCCCAGTGGCGCTGCCGCGCCTGTCGTGAAGCCGGGCTCGCGGGCGAGCTCGTGATGGTGGAGCTGACTGTGGGGGACGTTCTTTCCGTTGTTCCGATGTGATGAGTTCCGATGTAATGAGTTCCGATGTGACGAGGCGTCACAACGCAAAGAAGGTCCCCCCTTCCTCGCCGGCCCGGTAGAATCCGCTGCATGACACAGCTTCATCGTTCGCTCTACATGTCCCGGATCTTCGTGCTCGTCGCGTCGCTCGCCCTTGTGCCGGGCCTCGCAGGCTCCGAGCTCCGACCCCTCGTTCCGCCCATGCTCGACAACCTCAGCTCGGTCAATCGCATCGGTGAGGCGGTGGCCCTCGAGCAGTACGACCAGGTGGCCCAGGTCGCCCTCGAGCTCATGTCCCGGGCGAACGCCATGAAGGAGATCGATCTCGAGAGCGTGGGGATCGACCCGGCCCGGGACGCCCAGTGGGACGCCTTTCTCCAGGCCCAGCGCGACGCCGCCATGTTGGTGCTCGTCGCCGCCGAGAAGAAGGACCCTCAGGAGGTGCAGCGGGCCACCCACCAGCTCTTCGGCAACGCCTGCCTGGGCTGCCATGCAACCTTTCGCGACCCTGCCCGTCTGCTGCGTCCCTCGGTCCACGTCATGACCCAGTTTCTCGCGTCGTGGCGCGACATGAATCGGGGCCTCGCGGTCAACGACTTCAACCTGATCGAGACCCGCGCTCGGGAGCTCGGCACCCTCACCGGCGTCATCTCCTCGGACGAGATGCTCGAGAGCGCCTTCGGCCTCGGCGGCTCCAAGCAGCGCCGGGTCTTCCGTGGATTCCTGCGCGAGGTCACCTTGAGCGCGGAGCGGATCCAGGAGGCCGCGAAGCAGGAGAAGCTGGTCGACGTGCTCGACGCCTCCCTGGACATGTGGAGCAAGGGCTGCATCGCGTGCCACGACAAGTTCCGCCGCTGAGCTCAGCGAGCGGGGGCGAGCCTTCCTGGGGGTCCTCAGCCGCTCATCTGGCGTAGGACCCGCAGCGACATGCCGGCGACGAGGGCGACCGCGAGGATCAGCGCGAGCCACAGCGCGATGGTGCGCGGCTCGAGGGGAAGGGCGGGCGGGTCGAGCACCGAGGGATCTGCAACGGCACGCTCTCTTCCGAGGATCGCGCTCTCGACGGGCAGCTCGCGACCGGAGTGCTGGGTGATGGCGAGCAGGTCCGAGAAGTCGAAGTCCGAGCGCTCGACTCCGGCGCGGCCGTAGCTCAGGCCAAAGGGTGCTGGTCCGCGTGCCACGAAGATGAGCTGCTCCGGGCGCCAGGCCAGGTCGAGGGTGGGAGCCCGGCCGCCCACCCCCCCGCCCCGGGTCGAAACCTCGAGCCGGTAGTAGCGCTGGCGTAAGGCGCCCGTCGCAATGGTGTCGTTTCGGTGGCGCGTGCCCGCGTGCTCGATGTCGAAGATCAGGCCGTGGAAGAGCCGGTGCCACGGCCCCTCCGGCCCGGCCGCGGAATAGAGTGAAGCTGCGACCGCGTTGTCGGGGCGAGTGAGCTCCACCTGCATCCGGTCGACCGGCGCTGTTCCGCCCAGGTCGTAGAGAAAGACCTGGGGCTCGTCGTTCGCGGCCGCGCCCCTTGCCTTGGTGTCTTTCACCTCGCTGCCCTTCACCCTGGCGTGGAAGCGCCGCGGTGTCGGGGCCCGGGGCGCGAGCCGAGCCCGTGCGGAGACCAGCTCGAGGGGTAGCTCGCCTTGGGGCCAGGTGATCTCCAGATAGCGGTGGCGGCTGCGCGCGAAGTGGATGCGGCTGATCTCGACGCGGTGCTCCCCTTGCTCGAGGCGCGCGATGGTGGCGCGCGGAGTCAGCTCGTCGTAGTGAACCAGGTCGTCACTGCCGCGCACGCGTAGCGACGTGACGAAGGGCTCGTCGCCGGCGGCGAGCTCGAGCTGGAGCCCCAGCATGGCGCGTGTGGACTCGCCGGTGTCGAGGAGGTATCCGGCGGCCCGGCCCCCCAGCGGCTCGGCGGCCGCGCCCGACTCGAGGCGAAGGGTGGCCTCCTTCTCGTCGATCTTCGCGTCGATGCGCAGCGATCCGTCGCGTCGCCAGAAGCCCTCGACGCTCTGCTGCACGGCTCCGTCGCCGGCCCTGGCCGTGCCGTAGGGCAGGGTGAAGAGGGCCAGGGGCTCGCTGAGATCTTCCCGGGGCTCCTGGGCTGCGAGGCCGCGGATCGTGTGGGGGACCGCCTCGCCACCGGCATCGAAGACCCGCAGGTCTGCCAGGCGGGGCTCGACCGATCCCGTATAGACCGCCATGGGGATCAGCAGGGTCTGGAGCGCTCCGGGCTTCTTCGCTTCGATGCTGCGGCCGTGGGCGAAGTCCCGGGGCGCGAGGCTCGGCTCGCGCTCGGCGTCTCGGGCCGCGTTGGCCAGGCTGGGGCCCGCAATGGTGAGCCACGCGAGGGTCGCGGCGAGCAGGCCCGGAAGCTGCGGGAGGAGATGTCGCTTCACGGTCATCATCCGGTCCCCGCTTGTGGCTCGAGCTCGCTCGTCTCGGCGCCGTGGGCGGGCTCTTCGGGCAGTCGGTCGTCCCCTGCGCCCTCCGGTGGCCCCGCCTCGGGCGGAACCGGCGACACGAAGCCGACCACCAGCAGCAGGACGCCCACGATCAGGAAGGTCCCGATCTTGGCCGGCGTGCCGAGCTGCGAGAGATCGACGGTGAAGAGCTTCACCACTACGACGCCGATCAGCGCTGCGGAGCCGAGCCAGGCGGCGCGCCAGCCATGGCGCGTCGAGATCGTCATGCCCGCCAACGCGAGCAGGGTCCACGCGATGGAGAGGGAGACCTGGAGCGGCGCCGAATCCCAGAGCGCATCCGCGCGCATGGGGACGCCGGCCCATTGGTGGACGCTGCGGGCGAGGATGCCGTTGAGAAAGACGAAGCCCATGGCGCAGAGCACCCCGACGGCGAGCTTGTGAGCCTCTCCTCGCTGGAGGGCGCGGTGCAGGTGGCCCGCGGCCGCCCACCAGCTCAGGGTGGCCAGGGTGGCGATCAGCAGGGACAGGTCCAGTGGATTCAAGATCGGCAGGTAGGGGAGCGGCCGGGCGTCGCCGCTGCCCGCAAAGTTGGCGAGCTGGAACCACAGCAGCAGCAGCGCGATCAGCGGGCCGAGTCCCCAGGCGAGGATGACATCCCTGTGTCGGTCCATCAGACTCCCCTCGCGGTCGCAGAGCAGGAGCGCCGCCATGACGGCGAGCGCGAGACCCAGGCCGTAGGCTGCGAGGGGCCAGTCGCCGTCGAGCCGCATGCCATGGGCCGCAAAGCCCTGGAGGCCGATGGCGGTCACCAGCGCGACGAGCCACAGGGCTGGCCCGTGAACCAGGCGAAGCCATGCCGGGCCTTCGCCCTCGACACGCCGCACGACGAGGTAGATCGCCGCGACGCAGAAGGGCCATGCCAGCGCGCCACCGTGGGCGAAGAGGTGGGGCTGGTCGTCCAGGGCCGCCGGGATCGCGAGCAGGGCCGCGGGCAGGGCGGCGAGGGCGAGTAGCCGGCCGGGCTTCCAGGCGAGCAGCGCTGCGCTGCGCTCGAGTGCCAGAGCGCTGACGCCGATCAGAGTCACCAGCGAGGCCGCCTGGTAGGGGGAGGCGACGAAGCGGTCGATCTCTCCCCCGATTCCGATGGCCCACCAGAAGAGCCCCCACACACCGAGCAGCTGGCTGATCCGGGCCGCGTGCTCGCCCAGGACCGAGCGCAGCGCCCAGGCCTCCCGTGCGATGAAGAGCCCCGCGCCGGCCAGGGCGAGACAGGGGAGGAAGTGGTTGTTCACGATCGCCAGACTGCCCGGCGCGTGGTCGAGGCCTCCGCTCAACGCCAGCGCCAGGGCGGCAAGACCTTGCAGCCCGATGCCCGAGACGCGGCCCAGGCGGCGTCCCTGGCGTGCGCCCACCCAGTAGACCCCGGCGCCTTCCAGCGACCAGGCGATCGCGGTGCTGAGGCCATCCTGAAATGCGAACGGGATCGCCATTGTGCCGAAGCCCAGCGCCAGGGCGACGCAGGCCTCGCTGAGTCGCCGCAGGGTCTCCGGCGCCGTCTTCCACAGCCAGGTCGCGATGCCGGCATAGAAGAGGCCGAAGCCGGCCGCCGACCACGCCATGCCGAGCTCCATGTCCGCGACGAGGCGCGCCTGGGCGAGCAGGGTCACCAGGGGTGTTCCGAACACCAGGGTCCCGTCCACGAGACCGCGCAGCTTCGGCTCTCGTCGCCACGCGAAGAAGAGTGCCTCGGCGGTGAAGAGGAGCATGAAGGCAAGCAGGAAGGGCTCGGTGGTGGCGAAGTTCTCGGGCCGGTAGCGCAGCACGCCCCAGACCGTGGCCACGCCGTAGGTGCACACGAAGGCGAGCAGGTTGAGGGGCCGCCAGGAGCGAAACCACGCCACCGCGGCGATGGCGATGTTGAGAACCAGGTAGTAGCTGAAGAGCACGACGTGGTTGTCAGCACCCGTCGAAGAGAGCAGCGGCGCGAGGAAGCCGCCAAGGCTTCCGATGAAGATCAGGGGCTGGGAGCGCTGGGCCACGGCGAGGGTGCCGCAGGCGGCGGCGATCACGCCGAAGAGCGCGAAGGCCATCCCGGCCGGCACGAGGTCGAAGCTGCGGAAGGCCGCAAAGACCACCAGGTAGAGCGCCGCCACGCCGCCACCCTGCAGCGTCGTGGCGAAGCCGGGACGCGCGTCCCGCAGGCGGAAGCCCACCGCAGTGAGCGCAACGCCGATGGCAGAGGCGGCCGCGAGGCGTAGCTCGACGGGGAAGAGGGCGTGGTCGGCCGCCCACTTGGCGAGCAGGGCTACGCCGACCAGCAGGACCCCGACCCCCACACGCACGACGGTGTTGCCGCCGAAGAGGAGCTCCCGCGCGAAGACGGCCGCGCGAGCCACGGGGCCCGGCTCGCGGGGCGCGCGCCGGCGCACGGGCCGGCGGGGCTGGGTGCTCTTCGGGCGCGGGTCCCGGGGCGGGGTCGGAGACGGAGTTGGAGAGGCGGTCGAAGAGGGGGTCGGAGAGGGAGTCGCTCCGCTTGGGGCTTCGGTCGAGGCCGCTTCGGCGGCCGGCACCGCGCCGACGTCGAAGCGCCGCTCGAGATCGGCCAGGCGAAGCTCGGCTTCCTCCAGGGCGGCGGCGAAGCGAGCGGCCCGCTGGGAGAGGGTGCGCCATGCCGCCAAGAGGAGCCCGATGCAGAGTCCTGAGATCGCTCCCCACCCCGCATCCCGGGCAAGTCCGCTTCCGATCACGAAGCCGAGAAGGCCGAGGATGATGGCGAGGCCAGAGCCGCCCGTCTCTGCGTTGTTGGCTCGTCTGCTGTGACCCGGCATGGCGCTGCTCCCTGTTGGTTTCCGAGGGTCTTCTAGAGCAAGACGCGGACCAGTGACCAGACCCATGAAAAACTCTTCGGAATCCATGACTTAGAGCCTTACCGCAAAGAACGACGTGATATTTCTTTGTACGTTTAGCGTACTGTTATGTACATAAAATGTACGAAAT
>JAFDEK010000198.1 GCA_019310385.1 Deltaproteobacteria bacterium | reverse complement strand
TCGCCCAGGCGCGCCATGTGGCGACCGGAGCTGCCGAGGCAGAGGTCGAGCTGCTTCCAGCACAGGAAGTAGCGGTGGATCGGGTAGTCGATATCCGCCCCCATTCCGCCGTGGAGATGCTGGGCCGTGTGGACCACCCGGTGCCCGCCCCGGCTCGCCCACCACTTGGCGGCCACCACCTCCTTGGAGGCGGGCAGCCCGCTGGCGAGACGCCATGCGGCTTGCACCATGGTGGCCCGCATGGCTTCGACGTCGATGAAGGCGTCGGCGGCGCGCATCGCAACACCCTGGAAGGTCGCGATGGGCTTGCCGAACTGCTTGCGTTCCGAGGTGTACTCGGCGGTGGAGCGCAGCGCCTCCTCGACGAGCCCCACCTGGGTCGCGCACAGGACCACCAGGGCGCGGTCGCGCAGCCACTCCACCATGGCTCGACCCTGGGCGGGATGGCCGAGCCGGTCTCCCGGCGCCACCCGGGCCCCGGCCAGGCGCAGGGTGAAGAGGGGCTCACCGTTGGTTGCGACCTCACGTTCGAGGGTGACCCCGGGCGCCTGGGGGTCCACGAGGAACAACCCGAGGTCGTTCTCGCCTTCGCGCGCCGGTATCAGGACCCGATGGGCCAGGTGCGCGGCGGGAACGCAGACCTTCTCGCCGCTCAGCTCCTGGCCGCCGTCACCATAGGGTGTTGCCGTGACCCGCGGCTTGCAGGGATCGGAGCTGCCCGCCTCGCTCAGAGCCGCGCTGAGAATCGTCTCGCCCGTCACCACGCCCGGCAGCAGGCTCTCGCGTTGCTCGGCGCTTCCGAACTCGCTGACGGACAGGGCGCCGAGGGCAAGGGAGGGGTAGAGGGGCAGGGCGGCGAGGGTGCGGCCGAGCTCCTCGAAGAGGATGCACAGCTCCTCCATCCCGAAGCCCATGCCGCCGTACTCCTCGGGGATCGCGATCCCGAGGAGACTGGCTTCGGCGAGATCCTTCCAGAGCTCCCGATCGAAGCACTCGGGCTCCGCTTCGATCTTCTTCGCACGCTCGACGTCCGAGCGGTCGCCCAGGATCTGTCGCGCGAGCTCCCGAACGGCTTGCTGATCTTCGCTGTAGGAGAAGTCCATGTCTCTACTCTCTCTGTTCTCTCTGTTTTCTCTGTTCTCGATCGTTGATCGGGCCGGTCAGCGTGCGCCGCGGGGCATGCGCAGGCCCGCGGCCGCCACGATCTCCCGCTGTATCTCGTTGACGCCGCCGCCAAAAGTGTTGATCTGACAGGCGCGGAACTGCAGCTCGAGATCACCCTGGAGCAGCGCAGCGGGCGATTCCCGGCGCAGGATGCCCGCCTCCCCCACCACGTCGAGGAGCAGGCGGTAGACCTCGATCAGGGTCTCGGTGCCGTAGACCTTCACCACGGAGGCCTGGGCGAAATCGAGGGCGCCCTGCTCGAGGGACCAGGCCATGCGCCAGTTCAGCACCTTCATGGCTTCGAGGCGCGCGTAGGACTCGGCGAGGGCGCTCTGGACGAAGGGCTTCTGGGCGACCGGCTCTCCCTCCTCGTCCAGGGTGTTCTTCGCCCAGTCGATCACGTCGTCGAGGTGCTTGAGGGCGACGCCCCCGAAGGCCGCCAGACCGACGCGCTCGTGGTTGAGCTGGGTGGTGATGAGCTTCCAGCCGTTGTTCTCGCCGCCGACGATGGACGAGGCGGGAACGCGCACGTCGGTGTAGTAGGACATGCAGGTGGCGCCGCCGCCCACCGTGTGGATCAGCGATGCGTCGAAGCCCGGCAGCGCGGTGTCGACGATGAAGATCGTGATGCCCTTGTGCTTGCCGGCCTCGGGATCGCTGCGCGCTGCGAGCCAGATGTAGTCGGCGTCATTGGCGCCGCTGGTGAAGATCTTGGTGCCGTTGATGACGTACTCGTCGCCGTCGCGCACCGCGGAGGTCTTCAGGGAGGCCAGGTCGGTGCCGGCATCGGGCTCCGTGTAGCCGATGGCGAAGTGCACCTCGCCCTTGAGGATGAGCGGGAGGAAGTGCTGCTTCTGCTCTTCGGAGCCGTGCTGCATGATCGCCGGCCCCACCGTGTTGAGGGTGACGAAGGGCAGGGGCGCGCCGCCCCGGCGCAGCTCGTCGAAGAAGATGAGCTGCTCGACGGCCGTGAGCCCGCCGCCGCCGTACTCCCTGGGCCAGCCCACGCCCAGCCAGCCGTCCGCGCCCATCTTCTTCACGGTCTCGCGGAAGATCTTGCCGCCTTCCAGGGAGCGGATGCCCGCCTTGCGCTCGGGGGTCATCAGCTCGGCGAAGTAGCTGCGCAGCTCGGCGCGCAGGACCTTTTGCTCGGGCGTGTAGTCGATGTACATCGTGTTCTCTCCGGCGTCGTGCCAGGCGCCTGCCGACCCCGGGGGCGGGATGGGGGCTTCCCTCGATACCGAGTGAATCACGTCCGGGAGCATCCCGCGAGGGGTGGGCGGGCGAGCCAGCAGACTGGCTCGCAGGTCGCCCCGCCCCATGGCGACCTCCTAGACTGTCGGCTCCTTCGGATCCACCGATGGGCGACCAGCAGGAGTGCAGATGAGCACGGGTGGCGCGAGCAGCGACCCCGCCTCGCAGGCGGCGATCATCGAAGCGGCCGTGAACGGCCAGACCACGAAGGCGGTGAATCCCAACGTGCCCCGCTCCTCGAGGGAGATCGCCGAGGACAGCCTGCGCTGCATCGAGGCCGGCGCCGCCATCATCCACACCCACATCGACGAGATCGTCTCGCCCTCCGAGCGCGCCGCGGAGCTCTACCTCGAGCACTTCCGCCCGATTCTCGATGCTCACCCGGACGCCCTCGTCTACCCCACCCTCGGCTTCGGCCAGAGCGTGGAGGAGCGCCTGGGCCACATCGATCTGCTCGTGGATGCGGGAGTGCTCCGCATCGGGCTCGTGGATCCGGGCTCGGTGAACCTCGGCGGCGCCGACGAAGAGGGGCTGCCCATGAACATCGATTTCGCCTATGCGAACACCAACAGCGAGATCCGCTACGCGGTGGAGCTGTGCGCGCGCCTCGACCTGGGCCCCAGCATCGCGATCTTCGAGCCGGGCTTCCTGCGCCACGCCCTGGCGTACTGGCGGGCTGGACGCATGCCGCGGGGCGCCCTGCTCAAGTTCTACCTCGGTGGCGACTACGGCTACATGGGGATGGGGAAGCGAGGCGTCAACTTCGGTCTGCCCCCGACGCCCTGGGGCCTGGACGTCTATCTCGAGATGCTCGAAGGCTGCGACCTCCCCTGGTCTGCGGCCGTGTTGGGCGGCGACGTCTTCGAGAACGGCGTGGCGCGTCACGCCCTCGAGCGCGGCGGACACCTGCACGTAGGCCTCGAGGACTTCATGGGGAGCGAAAATCCGACCAATTCGGAGATCGTGGCACGGGCCGCCCGGCTGTGTGCGGAAGTGGGCCGCCCGGTGGCGGGCCCCGCGGAGGCCGTGGAAACTCTGGACCTGCCCCGAAGAGGTCGGAGCTGACGGTATTGGAGCTGAAATTGCTGGAACCGCTGGATACGTGGATGAAGAGCCGCCGGCTCCTATCGCTCTTGCTCTTGCGCGTGCTCCTGCTCGCGTTTCTCGCGGCTGCGTGTAGCGACTCCGACCCTTTGACCGACCGCGCCCGCTCGGGAGACGCCGAGGCGCAGCTCGCCCTGGCGCGTCGTCTCGTCGAGGAGGGACGCGACGGGGCCGGCCCCGGAGAAGCAGTGGAGTGGTACCGGGCCGCCGCGGAGCAGGGTGCGGTGGAGGCCCAGTACGAGCTGGCCCTCCTCTTATCCGTATCCGCTGAGGGCCCGTCCGCCCAGGGCCTGTCCCCCGAAGGCGAGAGCCAGGAAGCGCAAAGCGCTCCCGGTGACGCGGAGCTCGCCGAGGCGGCTCGCTGGTACGAGGCGGCGGCGGAGCAGGGGCACAGCGAATCCCAGCGCGTGCTCATTTCCATCTACGATGACGGAGTGGGTGTCGAGGCCGACGCCGGCGTTGCGCTCCGCTGGCTCGCCGCGCTGGCGGAGTGGGGCGAGGCGGTGGATCAGTTCGCCCTGGCGGAGCGGCACGTCGAGGGCCGCGGGGGTTCGAAGAACTACGGCCGCGCCGCGAAGCTCTTTCGGGCAGCCGCAGAGCAGGGGCACGTCGAAGCGCAATTCCACCTGGGGCGAGCCTATCTGAGTCACGGGCTCGGTGTTCTCCTGGATGTCGACGAGGCGATCGTGTGGCTGAGCCTGGCCGCCGACGCGGGACACGTGGAGGCGCAGAACCTGCTGGGGATCCTCTACGCGACCGGCCGGGGGATTCCGGCCGAGCCCGCAGAGGCGATCCGGTGGTTCTCGATGGCGGGGGAGCAGGGCCACCACAATGCGCAGACGAATCTCGCCATCCTATATCGGGACGGTCTGGGCGTGGACGT
>JAFDEK010000197.1 GCA_019310385.1 Deltaproteobacteria bacterium | reverse complement strand
CGCCTCGCCGCTGTCGAGCTTTGCGAGCTCCCGGCGCAGCCGCGCCAGCGAGGGTGTGAAACGATTGTCCTTGAGGTCGGTCAGCCGATCGCTGGCGACCTCGCCCGCGAGCTGCTCGGTGAGCAGCGCGAGATCGGCCAGCTCGTGATTGATCGCGGTAATCCAGGCGCTCGAGTCGAGACCCTCGATGATCTCGCTCGCGAGGGCGCTAGCGGCCTCGCCCTGCGCGGCCCGATAGCGCCGCACCGCGATGACGCGTTGCAGGCGTTGCCGCCCCTCGGCGCTCGCGAGAGAGGCGCGAATCCGGTGCAGGGCCGCGTCGGTGGCCTCCCGGGCCAGGGCCATCTCCGCGCCGGTCTCTGCGAAACGCTGGCCCCAGCTGCGCGATTCATCGCGCAACCGGGTGAGGCCGGAGAGCTCTCGGTCGATCCGGGCGAGGTGCGCCTGGATCTCGGCATCCTTGGCGCTGCCCCGCGCGTCTTCCACGACCGACTGCAGTGCCGAGAGCCAGCTGTGATCCTCGGCCTCCCCTTGGACGCCGGAGAGGTGCTCGGCCAGCTCCTCATGGAGGCGCGCGAGCCCCGACTCCGCGCTCCCTACCAGCAGGGTCAGCTGGGATTGGATCACCTCGACCTGCTCGCCGCGGCTCGCGATCTGCCGCAGGGTCCAGCCGAAGATGCCCAGGGTGATGGCGCCGCCCAGAAGGCCGATCGCCGCCAGGAGCCAGACCTGGTGGGCGGCGTTGCGGGCAGCGGCTTGCGAGACCCCTTGCGTCATGGCTCAGGTCGCGCCGCCGAGCTCGGCCCAATCGAGGGGTTGGATGCGGCCGCCGCGCAGCACGGTGGGCCATACCGTGTGGCTGGCCTGGTGCTCGGTGGGCGAGAGGCGCAACGGAACGCCCAGACCAACGTCGAACTCCTTCAATCCTTGCAGCGAGTCCACGATGGATTCTCGGGTAACGGGCCCGTCGATGGCGCCCAAGGCGAGAATCAGGATGCGAGCCGCCACGTAGCCTTCCAGGGAGCCGAATGTGGGAAGAGCTTGCGGCTTCGAAGCGGCGAGGGCCTTGCGGTAGTCCCGCACGATGGGGAGATCGGAGTCGAAGTGGGGAACCACCTGGGTGACGATCACGCCTTCGCCCTTGTCGCCAAGGGCGGCGGAGAGGGGCGCCGCACCGACGAAGGAGACGTTCAAGAAGAGAGCGTCGAGACCGATCTCCCGGGCCAGCTCGATGAAGCGGGCACAGGGCGCGTAGGCGCCCACCATGATGACGGCTCGCGGGGGGGGATCCGCGGCGAAGATCTCGGCGAGGCCGTTCTCCACCGCGAGGGTGTTGCGCTCGTAGCGTCCATGGGCCACGTCGTGCTCGCTCGCGAGACCGTGGCGCTCGAGGGCCGCGATGCCGCCGACGAAGCCCGCATCGCCGTAGGCGTCCCGCTGGGTGAAGAAGGCGATTTCGTTCACCTGAAGGCCCGCATGGGCGACGAGGGCGTCCACCATGGCGGCGGTCTCCTCGGCATAGCTCGCCCGATAGTTGATCACGTAGCGATCCGGCGGCGTCTTGCGCAGCACGCCCGCCCCCGTGAAGGCACCGTAGAAGGGAGTCTTCGCGGCGTTCGCGATGGGAATCGCCGCCACCGCGGTTGGCGTCCCCACGTTGCCCACCACGGCCACCACCTTCCGGGTGTCGATCAGCTCGCGCATGTTGGGAACGGTCTGGGCCGGCTCGTACTGGTCGTCGAGGGCCTCGAGCCGCAGGGTGCGGCCACCGGCGCCTCCCCCGCGATTGGCTTCTTCGAAGGCGGCCAGCACGCCCATGCGCATGTTCTCGCCCAGCTCGGCGGCCGGACCGCTGAGCGCCGTCGACATCCCGAAGACGATCTCGTCACCCCGGGAGACTCCGGAAGGCAGCGAGAAGAGGAACGCGCCCCACGCCACCGCCAGAACGGCGCGACCGAAGAAACCACCCCTGCCCTCTTCCCCCATTCAAACGCCCCGCGCCGCAAGTCACCCGCAGCGATCGCCCCCCACTATACCCCGCTCCAGGGGCGGGGACGGGGGGGACCTCAGATCGGAGGGAAGGTGCCGGCCTTGCGTTACGCGGTGGGGGGACGGTCCTTAACGCAAGGTCCGTGTACGGACCTTGCGTTAAGGACCGTCCCCTCAGATTGCGTTAGGGGCGGAGGGTGATGAGGTGGGCGCCTCCGACGCCGAGGACGCGGTGGATGGTGAGGGCGGCGCCGTCGGCGGCGGCGGGGAGCTCCTGCTCCCCATCGACGTTTGCGGCGCCTGCGAGGGCGACGTGGGTGCCGGCGCAGATCCAGACCTCGCCGCCCCTCGCCGCGGCCTCGATGCGTCCGGCCCGCAGGAGGGGCTCGCCCAGGGCCTTGTACTTCACCTGCTCGCCGGCTCCGAGCCCGATCACCAGGACCTCGCCGCTTGCCACTCCGACGCCGATCTCGACGGCGGGCAGCTGCACGCGCTGGTTCTTCGCGTTGATCTCATCCATCTCGAGCTGCATCGCCACGGCACACACGACGGCGCGCTCGGCATCGTCGTCCCGCTCGAGGGGCAACCCAAAGAGCGCAACCAGGGAGTCGCCGCTCACCGCGTCCACGACACCCTCGTAGTGGGCCACGACCTCGGCCAGATCGTCGAATACGGTCTTGAGCAGCGCCGTCTGCTGCGCCGGGAGCAGGGCCCTGGCGCGCTCGCGGCTGCCGCGCAGGTCGGCCACCACGGCCACCACCCGCCGCGCCTCCTTGCCCAGGTCGAGAGAATCCGGCCGCTCGGCCATCTCGACCAGCAGCTCGTCCGAGACGTCGCGCCCCAGGGCCTCGCGTATGAAGGCACTGCGGAATTCGAGCTGCTTCGCCAGGCCCGCCACCTGCCGCGAGGTGCGGTGGGCGTCGAGCTGGCTGCGCACCCGCGCCATCACCACGGGGAAGTCGAAGGGCTTCGTCACGTAGTCGTTGGCCCCGCGCTCGAGTCCCTCGACAGCGTCCGCGGAATCGTCGAGGGAGGTGGCGAGAATGATGGGAAGCTCCAGACGCGATCGCGTGCGGCGCACCCGCTCGAGCACCTCGAGTCCGCCCATGCCCGCCATGAGGACTTCGAGCAGGACCAGGTCCGGCTCGTCGGTCTCGATCTTGCGCAGCGCCTCGATGCCGTCCCGCGCCGTCTCGACCGCGAAGCCCTGGCGCTCGAGCCGCCGGACCAACAGCTCACGGTCGTTCGCATCGTCCTCCACGACAAGCACGCGCGACCCCGCATCCCCATGGGCCCCCGCCCCGGCGGCCTGCACGACGGGCTCGGAGCGCGCCGTGCTCTCGCTCTCCGGGAGCGCGGGCGCGCCGGCATCCTGCTCATCGCGCAGCCTTCCGTCGGCAAGATCGAGAAGCCGCTGGGCGGCGTCGCGGATCTTCTGCAGATCCGGCGCAAGGTCCTCCGCGCCGCGGTCCTCCAGCTCTTCTTCCAGGAGCTCCGAATAGCCGATGATCTGACTGATCGGGGTTCGCACCTCGTGCTGGAGACGCCGCATGATCTGCTGCGCCTTGCGCAGGCCTTCGTCGCGCTCGCTCATCTCGGCGGCCTCTTCATCGCGTCTCTCGCTACGCCCGCTACGCCCACTACGTCCACTACGTCCGCTACGCCCACTACGTCCGCTACGTCCGCTACGTCGCGCCCGCGCGCTCCTGCAGCGCGCGAACTCGCAGGGCGAGGTACTGACTCAGTCCGATCCCGAGCGCCGGTGCTTGCTCCATGAGGGCGAGCAGCTCCTCGCGTTCGAGACGCAGCAGCCGGCAGGCTTCGCGCGCACGCGCCGCATCCGAACGCGGAACTCCGTCCAGAGTCGAGAGCTCACCGAAGAAGCCACCGGGCTCCACCCGGGACAGCAGCTCTCCGCCCTGGCAAAGCTCCACCTCTCCGGTCAGAACGAAGTAGAGCCCGTCCCCTTCGTCGCCCTCAGCATAGACGACCTCCCCCTCGCCGAAGCGCAGGGATTCGAGCACCTCGGCCAGGCTCACGAGCTGCTGGGTCGAGAGCCGATCGAAGGCGGGCACCCCTTGTAGCTGCACGGCGACGTCCATGGGATCCAGCACGCTCCAAGAATCCCCGATCCGCGCGCGTTCTTCCACCGCAAGGGGCGAGAAGGAGCCGGCGAGTCGGCGCGTGAGGGGATCCTCGTCGGCCAGGAGCTCGCTCCAGGCCTCGCTCTCCGAGGGCAGGCTCCGCCGCAGCTGCGCCGCGACCCGAGCCGCCCGCTCGCGCCAGGCGCCGCCCTCGAGCAGCGGCACGAGCTCCGTGCGAGCGCTGCCCGGGAGCAGCGCCTCCAGGGCTTCGAGAAGGATGTCCCGGCTGCGCTCGTCGGGAGCCCGGCGCAGGCGTCGCTCGAGCTCCGCGATGCGCTCGTCGTCCTCGAGCACCGAAACACAGATCAGCAGAGTC
>JAFDEK010000115.1 GCA_019310385.1 Deltaproteobacteria bacterium | reverse complement strand
TCGCAGCGCAGACGCAAGAAGCCGTGGGCGAGGACGCCACACCGGAGGTAGGAGCGAAGCTCCTGCTCGACGAAGCGGGGACACGCGTGGTCGCGATTGCGCGCGTGCGTAGGGAAGGTCTCGAGCTGCTCCCGCACGATCTGGTGCAGGAGGATTTGCTCGGGGCAGCGGGGTGCGTAGCCGTCTGCGGCCACTGGCAAGGCTGGAAGGGCCGTTCCTCGTGACTGGGTCCGATGGCCTTCGCCATCTGCAGAGGGAGCGCGTCGTCCGTGGTCAGGCATCTTGACGTCGAGCCACTGCGACTGCCGTGCCGCGATGAGGCGAGCCGAGGTGTGCGCGGACGACGGTCTGTGCCCGTCGGTTCACAGAGCACGCTAGGCGGGAAGTTCATGCGAGCAGGTGAGGCTGGGCACCACCGGCGTCGAGCGCCACTCGGCAGCCCTCTCTCAGTCTGAAACCACGATGGTGCGAGCCTCTATTCCCGGCTCCCGAGTGCTAGATCCGCCAATAAATTTCGGGAAAACCGGCGGAGGGTCGGATGGGGGGATTCGGATCGGGACGCATAGAGGCCGGTGGGCGTCGCGTTGTCGACGACGCGCTCATCTTCGACATCGACCGGCTGAAGCGGCGAGGCGAACTCGAGCCGTATACGTCGTGCTTCGGGAGCTGGGTCTGGTACGAGCGCCCATCGGGACGCCGGCTGGCAACCGTGGGGTACGAGCTCGACACCGAGGCCACCTATGGAACCCTCCGGCTTCGCTACACGGTGTCCTCCCGCCGGCGTGCCGGCAGCCTCCACCGCGATTACGTCATTGACCTCGTCACCACGCGCCCCCATTTCGGCGGCCTGCGCTGGTGGTTCCGGTGCCCGGTGTCCGGGCGCCGGGTGCGGAAGGTGTACGCGCATCCGGGGTCGAGCTACTTCGCGAGCCGCGAGGCCCTGGGGCTGACCTACCAGGTGTGCCGCGAGGAGCCGCTCGACGGCGCCGCCCGGCGCGCCCGGAAGCGGGCCGCACGGCTGGGGGTGTTCGGCCCGCTCTCCGAGCCCCTCTGGCTCACGAAGCCGAAGGGCATGCACTGGACGACCTTCTCCAGCCTCGCCGTCTGTACGAGGCGGGAAGTTCGCCATCGCGCGAAAGTCGATCCGATGCTTACGTGACGCTTACGCGAGGAAGTGCCGGCCATGGGCGGCGGCGTGAAGAACTTGTTCCGCTTGCCATGCGCTTGCCAGGGGAAATCCGACTTCGCCGAGAATCGGCGTAAGTGACCGAAATGGTTGGTGGCCCAGGACAGAATCGAACTGTCGACACCGCGATTTTCAGTCGCGTGCTCTACCAACTGAGCTACCGGGCCACGGGGCGCCGACTTTAGCCCGTCGGCGGGGGTGGGGCTAGGAGTGAGGGATGACTTCCTCGCGGGGGCGCCCGTCGCCGGACCCCTCCCGCCATCGCCTACTCGCCCATCGCCACCTCGGAGCCCGCGCCCTCGATCCGCACGCCGCTCACCATGGCCTTCTCGATGGGATGGTTCTTGGGTCCCCAGCGGCCGTAGGTGTCGATCTCCATCTCGGTGATGGCGTCGACTACCTCCATGCCCTCGAGAACCCGGCCAAAGGCGGAGTACTTGCCGTCGAGGTCGTGGGAGTCCTGGTGGACGATGAAGAACTGGCTGCCCGCGCTGCCGGGGCGGCCGCGGTTCGCGAAGGAGACGACGCCCCGGTCGTGGCGGGCGTTGCTGTACTCGTCCTCGACGCGGAACCCGGTGCCTCCGCTGCCGTGGCGGCGGCGGTCCTCGTTGGTGGATTTGGGATCGCCACCCTGGATCATGAATTCGGGGATGACGCGGTGGAAGAGGGTGCCGTCGTAGACGTCGTCCCGGGCCAGCTCGACGAAGTGGGCGACGCTCTTGGGCGCCACCTGGCCGTAGAGGCCGACGCGGATTTCGCCCATGCCCTCGACTTCGAGCACCGCGATCGCGCTGGGGCTCTCGGGCCACACGAAGTCGCTCGCGCTTGCGCTGGTCTCGGGTTGGGCCTCGGCGGTGGCTTGGCCCACGGGCACCGCCTTGCGGCCGCGGTCGCAGGCGGCGCCGGCCATAACGGCGATGAGGAGAAGGGCGGCCGTCGTCCGTCCGGCCCGCCACGCTGATCTCGCCTCCATGGAACCTCCAATTTGCCTGACCGCGCGCTCCTGCACGGTCCGCACCGCGCTCGGCCCGGGGCCGGCCCCATCGCGCCTGTGATAGGGTCCGCCCATGAGCGAGCACGCGTGCATTCCGTCTCCTTGTCGGCTGATTGGCCCCAGAATTTCAGTGTTCTTCGACACTTTCTACCTGCATGGCCGCACCCTGCATGGCCGCACCCCGCATGGCCGCTACTCGCACGGCCGCGGCGGCCTGGCCCCAGTCGCTCTGCGTGCGGGCTCGGGCCTCCTTCTCTCTCTCTTCCTCTATCTCTTGCTCCTGCTCCAACTCCTGCCTGGCCCCGCCACGGCAGCCTCCCGCGCCCCTGCTGAAGGGCGCCGGGGGATGGTGGTGAGCTCCCACGCCGAGGCCGCCCGGGCGGGCCACGCCATGCTGGCCCGGGGCGGCAACGCGGTGGACGCCGCGGTGGCGACGGCCTTCGCGGTGGGGGTCGCCCAGCCCTTCTCGACGGGGATCGGCGGCGGCGCCTTCATCCTGATCCGCACTGGGGCCGGCGAGGTCGTGGCCATCGACGCGCGGGAGACGGCCCCGGCGGCCGCGCACCGCGACATGTTCGTGCAGCCGGGCCTGCCCGAACGCCCCTCGGTGTTCGGGCCCCTGGCGGTCGGCACCCCGGGCTTCGTTGCGGGTATGGCTCTGGCGCTCGAGCGTTGGGGCACCTTGAGCCTCGCCGAGGTGCTGGGACCCGCCATCGCGATCGCGCGTGAGGGCTTCCCGGTCGGCGCTCACCACGTGAGGATGGTGGAGCGCATGCGGCCCCTGCTCGAGAGCGGGGCCTTCCCGGAGACGGCGCGCATCCAGCTGCCTCCCGGCGGCGAATCGGTCGAGCGCGGCTGGCGTCTCGTGCAGCCCGACCTGGCTCGCAGCCTCGAGGCCATCGCGGCCCAGGGTCCCAAGGCCTTCTACGAGGGCGACCTCGCCGCGAAGATGGTCGGCGCGGTGCAGGGGCGGGGCGGTCTCTTGAGCGCCGAGGACCTGGCGAGCTACGAGCCCAAGCTGCGCGAGCCCGTGCGGGGCCGCTACCGGGAGCTCGACGTCTACTCCTTTCCGCCGCCGTCTTCGGGAGGCATCGTGCTCGTCGAAGTGCTCAACATCGTCGAGGGCTTCGACCTGGCCGGGCACGGCGCGGGGAGCGCTGCGGCCGATCACCGGGTCGCCGAGGCGATGAAGCTCGCCTTCGCGGACCGCGCCGCCTACATGGGCGACCCCGACTTCGTCGACATCCCCGTCGAGCGCCTCGTCTCCAAGGAGTACGGCGCGGAGCAGCGTGCCCGTATCAACCCGCCGCGCCTGCAGCGGGCACCCTGGACCTGGGGTCGCGGCGAGGCGGCCATCCGCGTGGAGGGGCCGGGCTTGCCCATGGACGATTCGGGCACGGCGCACCTCTCGGTCACCGACGCCGCGGGCAATGCCGTCGCGATCACGAGCACCATCAATACGCCCTTCGGCTCCGGGATCACGGTGGCGGGGACGGGGATCGTGCTCAACAACGAGATGGACGATTTCTCGGTGGCGCCCGATACCCCCAACGCCTACGGGCTCGTCGATACCCGGGGCGCCAACGCGGTGGCGCCGAAGAAGCGGCCCCTCTCGAGCATGTCGCCCACCATCGTGGTGAAGGAGGGGCGGCCCTTCATGGTGACGGGCAGCCCCGGCGGCCCGCGCATCATCAGCACGACGCTGCTCACCATCCTCAACGTGGTGGACTTCGGGATGGACGTACAGGCCGCCGTGTCGGCGCCGCGCTTTCACCACCAGTGGGTGCCCGACAAGCTCTTCGTCGAGTCCGACATGCCCGCCGACGTCGTGCAGGGCCTGCGCGAGCGCGGCCACGTGGTGGACGACTCCCGGCGGCACTGGTCTTCGGCCCAGAGCATCGTGATCGATCCGGCGAGCGGTCGCCACTTCGGCGGCTCCGACCCGCGCAGCGACGGCATGGCGATCGGTTACTGAGGCGCGGGGGAGACCCGGTATGGCGATGGCGGGCGAGCGCAACGAAGAGATCCGGGTCGAGTTCGTCGAGTGCGGCGACATGCGCTTCGAGGTCCACGCCTGCGGCGACCCGGGCGGCGGGAAGCTCGCGCTCCTGCTCCACGGCTTTCCCGAGCACGCCCACTCGTGGCGCCACCAGCTGCCGCTCCTGGCGCGTCACGGCTACCTCGCCTGGGCGCCCAACCAGCGCGGCTACGGCAAGACGACCCGGCCCGAGGGCGTGGAGGCCTACCGCACGGAGCTGCTGGTCGAGGACGTGGCGGCGTTGGTCGATGCCGCGGGCTGCCGGGAGGTGATCCTCTTCGGCCACGACTGGGGCGGTGTCGTGGCGTGGCTCTTCGCCATCGAGCAGGTCCGACCCCTCGAGCGTCTGGTGGTCATGAATATCCCGCACCCTGCTCTTTTTGCCGAAGCCCTTCGGAGCAACCCTACCCAGCAGAAGCGCTCCCGTTACATCCGCTTCTTCCAGATCCCCTGGCTCCCGGAATTTCTGATGCGCCGCAAGGGCGCCGAGATGGTCGCGAAGGCCTTCACCAGCATGGCGATCGACAAGAGCCGCTTTCCCGAGGCAGATCTCGCGGTCTACCGCGAGAACGCCCTGCAGCCCGGCGCCGCCACCGCGATGCTCAACTGGTACCGGGCCGCGCGCTTCATCCACGAAAGCGTGGAGTACCCGCTGGTAGAGGTCCCGACCCTGATGATCTGGGGCGAGGAGGACACCGCCCTCGGCAAGGAGCTCAGCTACGGAACGGACGAACTCGTGCGGGATTTCACCGTGCGCTACCTGCCCGACGTCTCCCACTGGGTGCAGCAGGAGGCACCCGAGCAGGTGAACGCCATCCTCGAGGAGTGGCTCACGCGCTAGCGGGTGCCCGCGCGGCGTGCCCCGGCTCGTCGACGCAGGGGTGCACCTCGACCGTGACGTGAGCCAGGCCGAGGTCGCGGGGGATTCGCTCCTTGTATGTGTCCGGTGGCTTCGGCTCGTGGCTGACCAGCGAGACGATGACGCCGTAGAGCTCGGGCCCGATGGACCAGAGGTGAAGGTCCGCGACGCGATCGTTGCCTTCGGCCTCGAGGCTCTCGCGGATCTGCGCCCGGATCCGCTCGGGGCCTTGCCGGTCCAGCAGGATGCCGCTGGTCGTGTGCAGCAGACCCAGGGACCAGCGCGTCACCAGAGCCGCGCCGACGATGCCCATGAGGGGATCCATCCATCCGAGCGCGAGGTACTTCGCCGAGAGCAGGGCGAAGATCGCCAGCAGGGAGGTGAGGGCGTCCGCCAGGACGTGGAGGTAGGCCGAGCGCAGGCTGTGGTCGTGGTGGCGGTCGTGGTGTTGGTCGTGGTGGCGGTCGTGGTGAGGGTCGTGGGCGTGATCGTCCGTATGCCCTTCACCCTGGTGGCCCAGGATGAGCACCGAGGCGCCGTTCACCGCCAGGCCGAGCACCGCGACCGCGATGGCCTGGTCGAAAGCGATGGAGACGGGGTGGAGGATCCGTCCGGCGCTCTCCCAGACCATGATGAGGGCGAAGACGACGAGCAGTACCGCGCCGCTGAAGCCGCCCAGGGCGTTGACCTTGCCCGTGCCGAAGCTGAAGCGCGCGTCCCGCGCATGAGCGCGCGCGTAGCGGTACGCGAAGGCGCTGATTCCCAGGGCGGCCGCGTGGGAGGCCATGTGGAGGCCGTCGGCCAGCAGCGCCATGGAGCCGAACACGATCCCAGCGGCGATCTCCACCACCATGGTGACCGCCGTGAGGGCGATGACGATGAGGGTGCGGATCTCGCCAGGTCGCTTCCGCTCCTGGCCGAAAACGTGGCTGTGCTGCCACCGGTGAAGCTTCTCGGAGTGCATCCCGGCCTCGTCGCGCCCGCCTCGGTCCGGACAGGCCCTGGTGCCCCGCCGAAGGTAGACGAGGGGACTGAGTACCATCAAGCTGCAGCGCTTCGGCGCACTTGGGGCGATCCCCGCGGGTCTTCATCGAGCAGAGCACGGGTCGGGCAGGGCACTGGCGGAGTTGTAATTGAAAATCATTTTCAGTATCTTCCTGCATTCATTCTGGAAGGTGAAAGCCGATGGCCCGCCCGAACCGGAGCCCCGGACCGCTCCCCATCCCCCTCGCCACCGCTTCGCTCGGTCGCGATCTCCTGGTTTCCTTCTTCTCCCTCGACGATGCGGCCGTGGGACGGCTGCGCGACCTCGGAATCCGCGAGGGCCGCGTGCTGCGTGTGGTTCGCAACGAAGGTCGCCTGATCGTCGGCTTCGAGGGAACCCGGATAGGCCTTCCCGCGGACCTGGCCGGCGGCATCTTCATCGAGGAAATCGAGGAAATCGAGGAAATCGAAGAAATCGAAGTGGTCGAGGAGGAAGTGCGCCATGACGACCCTGCGAGACCTGGCCCCCGGCGAGAGCGGCGTCGTCTCCGGCTGGATTGGCGGAAGCCCTCGCCCGCGCCTGCTGGAGATGGGGATCCTGGAGGGCACCGAGATCCAGGTGATCCGGCTCGCGCCGTTCGGGGATCCCATCGAGATCAAGCTGCGGGGCTATCACCTGTCGATTCGCAAGAGCGAGGCCGAGCAGATCGAGATCGCGCGCAAGAGCTAGCTGCGAGCGCGGGCTCGGAGGGCGCCGCCGCGACGAGCCGCGGGGCGGCCGTCCGTGGCTGAGGCGTCGCGCACGCCCCCAAAGATCAGCGAGGAAGACCCGAAAGCCCGGTCCGAGCGCATCGTCGCCCTCGCGGGCAACCCCAATGTGGGCAAGACCACGATCTTCAACCGGCTCACCGGGCTGCGGCAGAAGACGGGCAACTACTCGGGCGTGACCGTCGAGCGCAAGACCGGCACGCTGACGGGACGCGACGGGCTGCCGGTCACCATCGTCGACGTTCCCGGGACCTACAGCCTCAACCCCCAATCCCTGGACGAAGAGGTCGCCTACCGGGTCCTGATCGGCGCCATCGAAGAGGCGCGACGCCCGGATCTGGTGGTCTGCATCGTCGATGCGAGCAACCTCGAGCGCAACCTCTATCTCACCAGCCAGGTGCTCGACCTGGGAGAGCCGACCGTCATCGCGCTCAACATGGTCGACAACGCCGAGGCGACGGGCGTGCAGGTCGACCCCGCAGCGCTCTCGGCGGCCCTGGGCGTTCCGGTGATCCCCATGGTGGCGGCGCGGGGCGAGGGCATCGACGAGTTACACGCGGCCATCTGCGGCCCGCTTCCCGCCCCGGCCCAACGCAGCTGGCCCCTCGACTCCCGCGTGGAGGAGAAGGTCGCGTCCCTCGCCCACCGCCTCGAGGTCGACCTGCCCGAGCTCCTCCCGACCCAGCGCTGGAGCGATGCCCTGCGCGCGTTGACCCAGCGCGGGGCCTCCTTCTTCGAGGTCCACCACACGCCGTCCTTCTGGAGCGAGGTGCAGCGCGAGCGCGACGCCCTCGAGGCGGCCGGTGTCAACCCCGAGCAGGCGGAGATCGTCGGGCGCTATCAGTGGATCGGCGCCCTGGGCGGGGAGGTGGTGAGCCGCTCCAACGAGCCGGTCACCACCGTGAGCGATCGGATCGACGCGGTCCTGACCCATCGCATCCTAGGTCCCATTCTCTTCTTCTTGATTCTCGGCGTGATCTTCCAGTCGGTCTTCGCCTGGGCGACGCCCTTCATGGACCTGATCGACGGCGCGGTCTCGAGCCTGGGCGGATGGGTGGGCTCCGGGCTGCCCGAGGGCCCCGTGCGCGGTCTGCTGGTGGACGGCGTGATCGCAGGCGTTGGCGCCGTTGTGGTCTTCCTTCCCCAGATCCTGATCCTCTTCTTCTTCCTGGGCCTGCTCGAGGACACGGGTTACATGGCTCGCGCCGCCTTCATCATGGATCGGGTCATGAAGCGGGTAGGGCTCAGTGGCCGCTCGGTGGTCCCCATGCTGAGCGGCTTCGCCTGCGCGATCCCGGGCATCATGGCGACGCGCACCATCGACAACCAGCGCGATCGGCTGGTCACCATCATGGTGATCCCGCTCATGACCTGCTCGGCGCGCCTGCCAGTCTACACGCTGTTGATTGGCGCCTTCATACCCGCTGGCGCCTTCTTGGGCTTCCTGGGCTATCAGGGCCTCACGCTGCTCGCGCTCTATCTGCTGGGCATCGTCCTCGCGATCGCGGCGGCCTGGGTGCTCAAGCGTTTCGTCGTCAAGGGCGAGCGCTCGGTCTTCGTGATGGAGCTGCCGCCCTATCGCATGCCGCGCATGCGCGACGTACTCTGGCGCATGGTCGAGCGCAGCAAGCTCTTCTTGAGCCGGGCGGGAACGATCATCTTCGCCGTGGCGATCGTGCTCTGGTTCCTCGCCGCCTATCCCCAGGCCGGACCGAAGCCCGGGATCGAAGCGCGGCAGGCCGAGATCGCGCAGCTCCAGACCCAGGCCTCGGATCCCCAGCGCGCCGCGGCACTCGCCCAGGAGCTCGCGGCCCTCGACGACGAGCAGGCGGGCTACGCCCTCTCCCAGAGCACCGTGGGACGCCTCGGCCACTTCATCGAGCCTGCCATTGCGCCCCTGGGCTTCGACTGGAAGATCGGAATCGCGTTGATCGCCAGCCTGGCGGCTCGCGAGGTGGCGGTCAGCGCGCTCGCCACCATCTACAGCATGCAGGACGCCGACGAGTCGAGCTCCCGCCTCGCCGACCGGCTGCGTTCCGATCTCGACCCGCGTACCGGCGAGCCCGTGTTCACACCGCTGGTGGCGGTGAGCATGATGGTATTCTTCGTGGTTGCGTGTCAGTGCCTTGCCACCGTGGCGGTGGTCAAGCGGGAAACGGGCACGTGGCGCTGGCCGGCCTTCATGTTCGGCTACATGACCGCCCTCGCCTGGATCGCGACCTTTGTCACGCGCCAGGCCGGGTTGTTGCTGGGCTTCGTTTGACAGGGGCTCTACCTGAAATGGGCTCGGAGGTCTGACATGGCGGGTATGGATGGGCAGCTCTTCTTCGTGGCCGCGGCCGCCGCCCTTGCTGCGCTCTACGCCGGACGCGCGGTGTGGCGCCAGCTCCACCAGCCCGACGACGAGCCCCGGGGCTGTCGGGGCTGCCCCGTCAATCCGTCCAGCCCGTCCAGCCCAGCCGGGCGACCGGGCGCCGAGCCGGCGGCCCGGGACCCGCGAGCCTGAGTGGGGTCTGCCGGGGCCTGATTCGCCGCGCGAATCCGGGCTAGCGTTTCGCCATGCAGGCGGGAAGGTCGTTGCGGGCTTCGGCACTGCGTCGCGGGCTCGACGGAATGGGGCAGGGCCTCTGTGGCTTCGCGATCCTCCTGGCGCTGCCCCTCGCTGCGGTCCAGCTACTCACGCTCTTCGCGGCCCTCGACGCCCGGAGCGCACTCCCGGCCCTGCTCGCTGCGCTGCTCGGCGTTCTCGCCGCGGACGCGGTCACGGGGCTCGTCCACTGGGCCTGCGATACCTGGGGCGATGAGCAGACGCCGTACTTCGGTCCCAGCCTGATTCGCGCCTTCCGCGAGCACCATCGGGATCCACGAGCCATGCTCGAGCACGACTGGATCGAGGTGAACCGCGAGCCCGCCATCGCGGCCACGGCGGCGCTGCTGCTCCTCTTGCTGCCCGGGGCACAGCGGGCGCTCGAGGGCCATGCCGCCCTCCAGGCCTTCTTGTGCTTCTTCATCGCCTATTCCGCGCTGGCCAATCAGCTGCACCGATGGTCCCACGTGCCTCGTCCGCCTCTTGCCGTGCGCGGCCTGCAGCGCTGCGGACTGATTCTCTCGCCGACGCGGCACGCGCGGCACCATCGCGCGCCGTACATCGGTGCCTACTGCATTTCCACCGGGTGGCTGAACCCGGTCCTCGACCTCGCCGGCTTCTGGCGGCTGCTCGAGCGCGGCGTGACCCGGTTCACGGGCATCCCTCCCCGCGACGGATCGAGGCGGTAGACTGGGCGCAGCGGGAAGCGTGAAGCGACCCACGACGAACTCGAATCGGGAGGCTGGGCAGAAGATGAAGCTGGTGGAATGGCTTGCGAAGTCGGTATGCGATGATCCGAGGGCGCTGCGCTGGTTCTCCGAGCCCGGCGCGGACGACCGCATCGCCCGGGCCTTCAAGGAGCTGCTCGCCGGCTACGAGATCGAGACCGGATCGATCCTGAAGACGACCCGGATGCTCGAGCCCGGGGAGCGGCCGGGCCGGGTGGAGGTCAAGGACATCGCCTTCCATTCGATCTGCGCTCATCACTTCCTTCCCTTCTTTGGCCACGTGGATCTCTGCTACGTGCCCGGCGACCGCATCCTGGGTCTGGGCAAGCTGCCCCGGCTGGTCGACGCCTATGCGCGCCGCTTCCAGATCCAGGAGGATCTGGTGCGGGAGGTCGCCCGGGAGATGATGGGCACGGGTCACGCGCGCGGCGTGCGTGTGCGCTCGAGCGCCCGGCACCTTTGCATGTGCAGTCGCGGCCCCGCCAGCGAGAGCGCCATCACGCATACGGAGTTCTCGCTTGGCACGCTCGCAGAGGGGTGAGCGGGGCGGCCGCGTCGCCGTCCTGTGGTGCGTGCTCGCGTGCGGCGTGCTGCTCCTCCCGCTCGCTCCCGCGCAGGCGACCGATCCGAAGAGCGCGGGCGCGGTGCTCGCGTTTTCGCGTCACTCCGAGTCCGTGGCGCGCCGCAGCCTGGCGTCGCTTCTCGAGACCGTGCCGCCCGCCAGCGTGCGGGTGTACGAGCCCTACGAGGATCGGGTGGTCGAGTTCAGCGCCTGGCCCTTCGCTCGGGTGCTCGACGCGGTCTATTCCAAATCGTGGCGCAGCGAGGAAGAGCTGCTCTTCACGTGCATCGACGGATACCAGCCTTCGGTTCCCGTGGCGCGGGTACTCTCTCATTCCGCCTGGCTCGCCTTCGACCGCGCCGACCAGCCGGGCTTCACGATTCGAAAGCAGGAGTCGGGCGAGTTCAAGCGGGTCGAGCTCGGTCCCTTCTATCTGATCTGGGAGAACTTGAAAGACGAGCAGATGCGCCAGGAGGCGGATTACGGCTGGCCCTACCAGCTCGTGAGCATCGACCTGATACGCAGCCGGGATCGCTTTCCGAAGATGACACCACCGCCGGGCGCCCCGGCCGATGTGCTGGCGGGCTTTGCGGCCTTTCGCGTGCACTGCAGCAAGTGCCACAAGCTCAACGGTGAGGGCGGGAGTATCGGGCCCGAGCTGAATGCGGCGGCCAGCCCGGTGGAGCTTCGCGACCCGCAATGGCTGCGAGCCTGGATCGAGGAGCCCGGCCGCATCCGGCCGGAAACGCGCATGCCTCCCCTCAACCCGGCTCTCCCCGAGCGCGCCCGCACAGTGGACGAGATCCTCGCCTATCTGCGCGTCATGGCGACAGCCCGTTCCGGCCCGGAGGCGCGCTGAGGTGGGCGGCTTCGAGGCTTTCTACGCCAGCCCGATCCAGCATCCGGTCCTGCTCTGGCTTGCGGCGGCACTCGCTCTCGGCTGGTCCGCGACGCGGTCGGGTCTCCATCCGACACTGCGGCGTTACTGCGTCCTGCTCGTCGCGCTCTCGCTGGTCGATGCCTGGCTGACCTCGAACCCCATCTACGGGATCGGGCAGCTCGGCGGCTGGGCGGCCAGCGCGGTTCCCCTCTTCTTCGTGTTGGCCGGTGACTTCCGCTACCTGCTCCTGCTCGGCGCGGCCACCCCCGATGGCGGATTCGAGCCCAGCGCGAGGCATTTGCTCGTCGCTGCGGGCTTGACCCTGATCGTCCCCGTCTTCTCTCAGGTCGTGGTGATGGCGCTTCCCGACTCCCCTTCCGGTGCGCGCGTCCTCTTCCTGGTCTACGAAGTTGCGTTCATGTTGCTCACCCTCGCCCTGATGCGCTGGCATCCCGGAGCGCGGGCTGCGCCCTGGCTCACTCGAGTGAGCCGCTTCGTGCTGCTCTACTACGGATTGTGGGCGAGCGCCGACGCGATCATCATCGCCACCGGCTCCGATCTGGGCTTCTTGCTGCGGGTGCTTCCGAACCTGCTCTATTACGGTGGCCTGATCGGCGTAGTTGCCGGGTCGGCTGCGAGGGTCCCACGGGGGTCCGGCGTTGCCGGAGACTTGCCGTGATGGCATCGCCCGGACTTCGGGTCGGCTGAATCTGCTGGACACTGCCCCGCGTCAGCCTTTAGGCTGGGTTGCAGGGAGAGGTGGAGATGCGGACCTTCGTGACGAGGATCCCGAGGCAGGTTCGGCCCCTCGTGCGATTGCCGATGCGGGTTACGGCTCTTCTGGCCTTGCTTGCTCTGATTCCCGCCGCGGCGCTTGTCCCCGCCGCGGCGCTTGCCGGCTCGCTCTTCGTGGAGTCGGGAGCCGAAGCCTCCCTGGTCCCGACGACGGACGAGGCGGTCCTTCGCCAACGCGCGGTGACGGTCGATTTCGGCGCACTGCTGGTGACGCAGGATGCCGCCGATGCGCCGCGACTCGATCTCTTTCCGGATGCCGAGTTCGTCGCAATCCTGGATCGCTCCGAGAAGAACCGCTCCGGCAGCGTGAGCTGGAAGGGAAGTCTCGCCGGCCAGGAGCGCAGCTCGGTCACGCTGGTGAGCAGGGACGGAGTGCTGGTGGGGAACATCCGCACGTCGGAGACGCTCTACCAGGTCAGCTACTCGAGTGGCAGCCTGCATGTGATCCGGGAAATCGATTCATCGGCCTTCTCCGATGAGCTGCCGCCCGAGCCCGTGGAGTTCACCCCACAAGAGCTGGCAGAGGCAGCCGCTGTATCGGCCGGGGTGGACGACGGCTCGGTGATCGACGTGATGGTCGTCTACACCGCGGCGGCACGTAACGCGGCGGGGGGAACGACTGCCATCGAGAACACCATCGACCTCGCGATCTCGGAAACCAATACCGGCTACGCGAACAGCAATGTCGATCCCCGGCTGAGGCTGGTTCACACGGAGGAGAGCTCCTACGCCGGCTCGGGCAACCTCGGACTGGATCGCGGTCGGCTGCGGGGCAAGACCGACGGCTACATGGACAGCGTTCACGCGACGCGAGACGGCGTCGGCGCGGATGTTGTCTCGTTGATCCAGGAGAACGGGGGCGGCTACTGCGGCGTCGCGTACATCATGACCAGTGTCTCGAGTGCCTTCGAGAGCTCCGCCTTCAACGTGACCGCGCGCAGCTGTGCTACCGGCTATTACTCCTTCGCCCATGAACTCGGCCACATCCAGGGGGCACGTCACGACTGGTTCGTCGATTCGACCGACAACAGCCCCTTTGCCTACAATCACGGCTTCGTCGATCCCTCGGACAACTGGCGCACGATCATGGCCTACGGCAACGACTGCGGAGACTGCACCCGGATCGACCACTGGTCCAATCCCAACGTCAGCGATCCCGTCTTCGGGGATCCCATGGGCGTGTCCGAGGGCGACTTTCATGCCGCCGAGAACTGGAAGACGCTGAACAACACTGCCTATACCGTTGCCAACTTTCGTGAGTCGCTCAACTGCTCGACTGCCCGACTCGCTCTGGACTCGATCGGATATCCCTGCGAGAGCACCGTCGAGATCACGGTCAGCGACTGCGACCTCGACCTCGATCCCCTGACGCCCCAGTCCCTGAGCGTCGTCATCGCGTCGAATTCGGAGCTCGGCGGTGAGAGCGTTGTCTTGACCGAGGACGGCGTCGACTCGGCCAGTTTCGTCGGCACCCTTTGACGGCGAGGGCGGGGTCGGCGTGAGTGTCCTCGCCAACGCGGCTGTCGACTGCGTCGCGCCGACCATCTCCAATGTGCAGGCCGTCGACGTCACCTCCTACGGCGCGCGGGTGGGCTTCGACACGGACGAGTCGACGACGGGAACCGTGCACTACGGGCTTAGCTGCGCGGCGCTGACGGAGAGCCAGGGCGAGGAGGGTTACGGCAGCGCGCACTCCATCGCAGTCGCGGGTCTGGGCCCCTCGAAGACCCACTTCTACAGCGTGAGCGCCGAGGACCCGGGCGGCAACAGCAGCAGCGAGGACAAGGGCGGGGCCTGCTACTCCTTCGCGACGCCCGAAGCCCCCGACGACTT
>JAFDEK010000030.1 GCA_019310385.1 Deltaproteobacteria bacterium | reverse complement strand
GATCCGCGCACTGCGGAGCCGCCTGGGTGAAGCCAACTCCCTCCGCAACGAGCTCCTGGCCGCCCTGGCGGTCATGAACAGCAGCGTCCAGCCCCCCTCCGACGCCACCCTCGCGGTCCTGCGCCCCTCGGAGATCCGCAACCCCGACGCCCTGGGTCCGCGCCTGGCTCGCGCTCGAGCGGAGGGGGAGGGGGAGGCCGGGCTGGAGGTCAGAGTGGAGGTCAGGGTCCTCTTCGCACCCAACGGCGCCGTCATCGCCCGCTTCTACTTCGACGGCACGGGAGGGGATCTCCTGCTGCGCGAGGAGGACACCGACGGCGACGGCCAGCCCGATCTGTGGACCGCCTACGCGGACGGCGTCCGCCGCGATCTGTGGCAGGACGACACCGGCCTGGGAACCCCCAACCTCCACGTGACCTTTGCCGAGGACGGAATGACCGTCGCGCGCGTCGCAATCGACGCCCATGGCGACGGCCAGGTGGAGCGCGTCTTCTCCTACGAGGGCGGGCGTCTCACCGCCGAGCTGCGCGACACCACCGGTGACGGGCAGCTGGATTCCCGGGCGGAATTCGCAAACGACGGAACCCTCAGCCTCCGCGAGGAGGATCTCGACGGGGACGCGGAGCCCGACATCCGAACCCACTACCGCTCGGGTCGCATGATCAGCCGGGAGATCCTCAACCCCGCCGCCGTCGGCTCCCTCGACTGAAAGCGGGGATGTGGGGATGTGGGGCTAGTCCTCGACCGGCTCGTCTTCGACGGCGCGGAAGAGCGAGAGCTGGGGCAGGTGCTCGTCGGCATCGATGGGCACGGGATACTCCTTCGAGAAGCAGCCGTCGCAGATCCCTCGCTTGAACTCGGACCGCGCGCTCTCGCGTAGCCCTTCGAGGGAGAGGAAGCCCAGGGAATCGGCGCCGATGATCTCGCGGATCTCGTCGACAGTGTGATTGTGGGCGATCAGCTCTTCGGAGTTCGGCGTATCGATGCCGTAGTGGCAGGGGGCCGTGGTAGGGGGCGACGAGATGCGTACGTGCACCTCTCGCGCGCCCGAGCTGCGCAGCAACTTCACGATCTTCACCAGGGTCGTGCCGCGCACGATGGAGTCGTCGACCAGCACGACGCGCTTGCCTTCGAGAAAGCTCCGGATCGCATTGTGCTTGACCTTCACGCCGAAGTCGCGAATCGACTGAGCAGGTTCGATGAAGGTGCGCCGCACATAGTGGTTGCGGATGAGGGCGGTCTCGTAGGGGATGCCCTCTTCCTCTGCGTAGCCGAGAGCGGCCGCGGTCCCCGAATCGAGCACCGGCGTCACCATGTCGGCCGCCACGGGATGCTCGCGGGCCAGGACGCGGCCGAGCTCTTTGCGATAGGCGTAGACGTTGTAGCGGTTGAGGTTCGAGTCGGGCCGCGAAAAGTAGATGTACTCGAAGACGCAGAAGTGCTCGCTCGAGTCGCGCGCGAAGGGGCGCAGGCTGCGCAGGCGCCCCCGGCGGATCACCACCACCTCGCCGGGCTCGATGTCCCGCTCGAAGGTGGCGCCCACCAGGTCGAAAGCGCAGGTCTCGCTGGCGACCACGTAGGAGTTGCCGAGACGGCCGAGGCTCAGGGGGCGAAAGCCGTTGGGGTCGCGGGCGGCGATCAGGCTCTCGTCGGTGAGCACCAGGATGCTGAAGGCGCCCTTCACGCGAGAGAGGGCGTCGATGAAGCGATCCTCGAGCGCGGCCTCCCGGGAGCGCGCCAGCAGGTGCAAAATGACCTCGCTGTCCGAGGTGGAGCTGAAGATCGCGCCCCGCCCCTCGAGCTCCCGACGAATTGCCAGGGCGTTGACGATGTTGCCGTTGTGGGCGACCGAGACCGGGCCGCCGTCGGTGTTTGCGCAGATGGGTTGGGCGTTGCGCAGGAGGCTCTCGCCCGAGGTCGAGTAGCGCACGTGGCCGATGGCGTGTCGGCCGCCGAGGCGGGCCAGGGTCTTCTTTCCGAAGGTGTCGGCGACGAGCCCCATGGCGCGGTGGGCTGTGTGCTCGCGGCCGTTGGAGGCCACGATGCCGCAGCTCTCCTGGCCGCGGTGCTGCTGTGCGTAGAGGCCGAGGTAGACGATATTGGACGCCTCCTCGTAGCCCGAGACGCCCATGACGCCGCACTCGTCGTGGAAGTGATCCGCGGCATGCTCGCGGGCGAGGGCGTCGACCTCCGCTGGCGAGAGAGGCAGCCTCGAAGAGGCGCTGGGGTCAGACTTTGGGTCCACGAGAGGGCTCCGCTGGGTGGGGGGAAAGCGGAAACTTGCAGTGTACCGAGAGCCCGTTGGGGGGTCAAACCGGGCTGATCGGCCCCTCGGGAGCAGGCGCTTGCCGGAAGACAGGAGCAGTGGTTGAATGGGCCTCCGCCGTGGCGGTGCCCGGCATGGACGCGCAGATCACCTACCCTGAATCACAACCCACCGAGTCGCCGCGCGGCGCTCGGATCGATGGGAGAAGAGCCGTGGGAATCGACGTGAAGTTTCTGGAAGAGCTCTGCTCTCGCACCCTGCAGAGCACCGACTTCGAAGGTCTCGGCGAACGTCACGTGGGAAAGGTGCGCGACAGCTACGTCAAGGGGAAGGAGCGCACCATCGTCGTCACCGACCGCGTGAGCTGCTTCGACGTCGTGGTCGGCACCATCCCCCTCAAGGGGCAGGTGCTCAATCAGGCCGCGGCATTCTGGTTCGACAAGGTCGGCGACATCGCCCCGCACCACCTGCTCGGGGTCCCGGACCCCTGCGTCTCCCGGGTGCGCGAGTGCGGCCTGCTGCCCGTCGAGTTCGTCTACCGCGGCTACCTCACGGGCTCGACCTCGACCTCGATCTGGACCGCCTACGAGCGGGGCGAGCGCAGCTACTGCGGTCACAGCCTGCCCGAGGGCATGCGGCGCCACGAGCAGCTGCCCACGGCCCTGCTGACGCCCACCACCAAGGCCAGCGCGGGCAAGCACGACGAGCTCACCTCGCGCGGGGAGCTCATCGCCAGCGGCGTCATCAGCGAGGAGCTCTACGACGAGGCCGCGCGCATCACCGGCGCGCTCTTCGAGATGGGGCAACGCTGGGCCGAGAGCCGCGGCCTCATCCTGGTCGATACGAAGTACGAGCTCGGCATCGGTGAGGCGGGCGAGCTGGTGGTGATCGACGAGATTCACACGCCGGACTCTTCCCGCTACTGGTACCGGGAGAGCTACGAGCGCGCGATGTCCGAGGAACGCAACCCCGAGGCCATCGACAAGGAATACGTGCGCCTCTGGCTCGGTGAGCAGGGCTTCAAGGGCGAAGGCCCCCCGCCCGCTCTCCCCGACGAGGTGCGCTGTGAGGCCGCCCGCCGCTACATCGAGGCCTTCGAGCAGATCAGCGGCCGCTCCTTCGAGCCCGACGAAGAGGACCCGATCGCGCGCATCGCGCGCAACCTGGGGCTCGACGCTTCCAGCACGCCGTAGAGGCGAGTCCGGCAGCTTCCGAGGCGATCCATGTCAGCTTCAGCGGGGCCCCGGTGTGGGGCTGCGGCGGAAGTAGCGGTTGATCGTGTCGAACTTGACGTAGCGCTTGATTTGCCGATAGCCGTGCTGCTCGAGGTAGCGGGTGACCGCCTTGCTGTGGCCCTCGATCACCAGTAGCTCCGGCTGGAAGCGCTCGATGTCGAAACCCGCCAGAGCCTCGGGCTCGTGACCCTCGATGTCCATGGAGACGAGATCCACCTTCTCGACTCCCTCGCGGTCGAGCAGGTCATCCAGGGTGATCATCGGCACCTCGATCTCGGTCGTCTCCATCCCCCGGCCGAATCTGTTCCCGCTCGCCAACTCGCGGCTCGTCGACGACAGACCCAGGCCCGGCGACTTGAAGAAGGCTCCGGCGGCACCGCTTCGGTCCGTGACGAGGTAGCTGAAGAACTTCGACCGCGGCCGCATCTTCGCCCAGCCCCTGGCGTAGTCAGCCAGCGCATCGACCCCGATACCACTCCAGCCCAGGTGCTTCTCGAGGTAGTAGGTGTTGCTGGCGCGGATCGGCCAGGCGCAGCCCACGTCCAGAAAGAACCCGCCCCGCCGGTCCTGGAAGAAGTCGCGAATGATGACCTCTTCCGCAATGAGCGAATACCGGTTCTCCTCGGCGAGGATTCCGGTGCGGCCAGGTGCATTGCGAAAGCGTTCCCGCTTCTCGATGATCTTCCGAACGAGCTCCGAGCTCGCATCATCGGGCGCTGCCGCGTTCGCTGCGGGCGCAGGGGGCGTGCTCGCCGGTGAGGTCGAATCTGCCGGCTCGCCAGAGCAGGCGCCACAGACGAGGATTGCAGACAACAGCGCCTGTGGGATTCGCCTGGGATTCGCGTTGGTCGCCATCATCGGACGAAGAGCTTACCCGACCTTCCTATGGAGCACGTGCTCCGCCTACTGGTTCGCCAGCGGGCCACTCACGCCAGAAGGCGTCTGCTCGTGGTGCTGGAGGATCTCGACCGTATAGCCGTCGGGGTCATACACGAATGCAGCGGTGACGGGCCAGTGCTCCAGCCGCTCGGGCGCCGAGATGGATTCGACGCCTGCATCCATGCAGCGCTCGTACAGACCCTCACAGTCGTCCGTCGTCAGATAGAACTTCCAGAGTGCGCTGCCATGGTCGATCGGGCCCTCGTGGTCATGGTGTTTTGCCAGCTGGATCCGATGTCCATCGGCGCCGGCCAGGATCACCTCGCTCACATTGGGGATCTCGACTCGATGCGTGACCTCGAATCCGAGCACCTTCTCGTAGAAGTGCACCGACTTCTCGAGATCCGTCACGTTGATGCAGAACTGATCCAAGCTCGTCTTCATGGGATTCGCGTCCTCTCCGATTCGACCGCGCACCACGCGCAGAGATCCGTCAGCCTACCTGTATAAAAACGTAGCCGAGCAGCATGTAGTACATCACGGGGATGGCGAGAAGCGGTGCGTCGATCCGGTCGAGGACGCCGCCCATGCCGGGGAGCAATGCCCCCGTGTCCTTGACCGCAGCATCGCGCTTCAGCAGGGACTCGACCAGATCGCCCACGATGCCCACCATGGAGAGCACGACGCCGAAGACGGCCGCCGCCTCGATGGAGATCATTGCCGAGAGCTCCGGCCAGAAGAAGTCGAAGACCAACTTGGCGACGACGCCCGCCAGGGTCCCCACCACCACCCCGCCCAGAGCGCCTTCGACGCTCTTGTTGGGGCTGATCTCCGGCGCCAGCTTGCGACGCCCCCAGGCCCGGCCGGCGAAGTAGGCGCCGGCGTCGCAGCAGACCACCACCGCGAGGGTGTAGATCATGAAGAAGACGCCCGACTCCGGGGCGAGCTCGAGGAGCGCCACGTCGTCGGCGTCGTACTTCGAGGCCACCGATCCGTAGAAGAAGCGCAGCACGACGGCGTGGGAGAGCAGCCAGCCCACGTAGAAGACCCCGAAGAAGGTCCCCGAGATGCTCGCCAGGGCTTCCTCGATGCGTGCCTTTCGCAGCTGGGCGACCATGAGCACGAGCAGGGAGGCGGTGAGCAGCAGGGTGGCGTGGTACTCGTTGCCCACGTAGGCGACCACGGTCACCGCCAGGCCGAACCCCAGGCCGACGCCGACCAGGGGGTGGGCCCCCTTGTCCTCGATCATGCCGTAGAACTCGCGTTGGCCGATCAGGGTGAAGAGCGCCACGGTGGCGAGATAGACCAGCCCGCCGAAGATGATGATGTAGATGACGGCGGGAACCAGGACTGCCGCCGTGAGGAGGCGGCGGCTGAGCTCGCTCAGCCCCTTCTTCTCGGGCCTCTCCGGAACCGCGGTCGCGGGCTTGGGATGAAAGGGTTCGCCCGGGGCAGGCGCGGTCTGGGCGTCTTCGCTCACGTTCCTATCCCCCTCCGGCGTCCGCGGAGCAGACTAGCGCACTGTTCAGCGCCCTTGACCTCTCCGGCTCAGAGCTCTCCGGCTCAGGGCGGGTCGACCTCGCCTGCGTGCCCCGTGTGCCCGAAGCCGCCCGCGCCGCGACGGGTCGCGTCCAGGCTCTCTACCTCGCGCCACTCGACCTTCACCACCGGGGCCACCACGAGCTGGGCGATGCGATCCCCCCGGCGTATCGTGAAGGGCTCCGCGCCGGCGTTCATCACGATCACCTTGAGCTCGCCCCGGTAGTCCGAGTCGATGGTGCCGGGAGAGTTGGGCAGCACGATGCCGTGTTTCAGGGCGAGGCCGCTGCGCGGCCGCACCTGGGCCTCGTAGCCCTCGGGCACCGCGATGGAGAAGCCGGTGGGGACCAGCTCGCGGCGGCCGGGCTCGAGGACGAGATCGTCCTCGACGGCGGCCGCAAGATCACAGCCAGCCGACCCCGCGGTAGCCATGGCGGGGACCGGCAGGCCGCGCCCGTGGGCGCTGCGCGTGATCTCGATGCGGAGCGGGCCGGCGCCCAAGGCGCCTACTCTTCCCGATCGCCGAGCTCGGCGATGGCCTCCTTGCGAGAGAGCCGAATGCGACCGGCGGGATCGATGTCGATGCACTTGGCCAGCACCTCGTCACCCTCGGCGACGATGTCCGTGACCTTGTCGACCCGGCCCGCTGCAAGGTGGCTGATGTGGATCAGCCCGTCCGTGCCCGGGAAGATCTCCGCGAAGGCACCGAAGTCGGCGATGCGCTTCACCTTGGCGAGGTAGATGCGCCCGATCTCGGCCTCCTGGGTGAGCTCCTCCACCATGGAGAGCGCGACCTTCACCGCCTCGGCGTCGGGACCGAAGACCGAAACCCGGCCCGAGTCCTCGACATCGATCTTGGCGCCCGTCGTCTCCTGGATGGCGCGGATCACCTTGCCGCCTGGCCCGATGATGTCGCGGATCCGATCCGGCTTGATCGTGAGCACTTCGAGGCGCGGCGCGTAGTCGTGGAGCTCGCTGCGCGGCTTGAGGCCGTGGAGCTCCGACTCCGTCTCCTCGCTCATGCACTTGAGGATGTGCATGCGCCCCTCGCGCGCCTGGGCGAGAGCCCGCTCCATGATGTCCCAGTCGATCTCGGTGACCTTGATGTCCATCTGCAGCGCAGTGATGCCGTCGGGCGACCCCGCCACCTTGAAGTCCATGTCACCGAGGTGATCCTCGTCGCCGAGAATGTCGGAGAGCACCACCGTGCGCTTACCGTCGGTGATGAGCCCCATGGCGATGCCCGCCACCGGCGCCTTGAGGGGCGCACCAGCGTCGAGCAGCGAGAGCACCGAACCGCACACTGCCGCCATGGACGAGGAGCCGTTGGACTCGAGGGTCTCGGAGACGATGCGGATCGTGTACGGGAAGTCGTCGTGATCCGGCAGCACCGGCTTGAGAGCCCGCTCGGCCAGGGTGCCGTGCCCCACTTCTCGGCGACCGGGGCCGCGATTCGGCCGCGCCTCCCCGACCGAGAAGGAGGGGAAGTTGTAGTGGAGCATGAAGGTCTTCTTGAAGCGACCGTTCATGCCGTCGATGGTCTGCTCGTCGAAGCCGCTTCCCAAGGTGGTGCTCACCATGGCCTGGGTTTCGCCCCGGGTGAAGAGCGCCACGCCATGGGGGCGCGGCACGCAGCGCACCTCGCAGGCGATTGGACGGATCTCGTCCTTGGCCCGGCCGTCGATGCGCTCGCCGGTTGCGAGCACGCGCTCGCGGACGATCTCGGCGCCCAGGTCGTGAAGCAGGGTCTTCACCGTGCCGTTCAGGTGACGCAGGCCACCGGACCGCTCCTCGTAGGCCTCGAGGCTGTCGATCTCCACCTTTGCGCTGCGGTACTCGGAGACGAAGCCTGCGAGCACCTCCTTCTCGATGGCCTTCACCGCACTGCTGCGCTCCTGCTTGGTCCGGATCTGGAGGGCTTCCTCGAGCCTCGCCTGGGCCTTCTCGCGCACCTGGGCATCGAGGGCGGAGGTGTCCTCGGCCACGGGCGGCACGATCTTCTCCTTGCCGGCCTTCTGCTGGAAATCCGCGATGGCGTCGATGATGGTCACGATCTGGCCGTGGGCGTACTTGAGGGCATCGAGTATCTCGCCCTCGGGCACCTCGTTGGCGCCGCCCTCGACCATCACGATGGAGCCCCGGTTGCCCGCCACGATGAGCTCGATGTCGCTCGTCTCGAGCTGCTCGGGGTTGGGGTTGACGACGTACTCACCGTCGATGCGCCCCAGGCGAACCGCACCGATGGGGCCGATGAAGGGGATCTCCGAGATGCTGAGCGCCGCGGAGGCTCCCACGAAGGCGCAGATGTCCGCGGCGTTGTCCGACTGGGCGGAGAGCACCGTCGCGGTCACCATGGTGTCGTCGTTGTAGCCGTCCTGGAAGAGCGGACGAATCGAGCGATCGATGAAGCGCGAAACCAGGACCTCGCGGTCCGCGAGGCGCCCCTCGCGCTTGAAGAAGCCTCCGGGGATCTTGCCCGCGGCGGCAAACTTCTCGACGAAGTCGACGGTGAGGGGGAAGAAGTCGATTCCCACCCTGGGCTTGGAGTGCACCGTGGTGACGAGCACCACCGTGTCGCCGTAGGTGACCAGAACCGCACCTGCGGCCTGCTTGGCCACGCGGCCGGTCTCGAGAGTCATGGGGCGACCACCCACGTCCAGGGTGACTGTGGTCGGTTCGAACCAATAAGGCATATCTGTGTATCTCCTCTCCGATCATCCGGGTGGAGAATCGGAGCTACCAATGGGCGGCGGCGGAGAACTGGAGACAGCGCGGAATGCGGGATCAGCTATGCGCGAAGCGCTGCGCGAAGAGGTCGGCCCACTGGTCGGACGCTGCGCCCGGAGTGTGCCTGCGCGAGGTCTTCGCGCATGGCCGATTCCCACATCCCAACACGGCGTTCCCCCTGTCCGCCCGTGTGAGTCTTGCATTTTCCACGACGCTCCACATGAGCGCCGCAGATTTCGTTCTTCTCGTTACCGACGCAGCCCGAGGCGCCCGATGAGGGCGGAGTACCGCTCCACGTCCTTGCGCTTGAGGTAGTCGAGAAGTCGGCGACGCTGGCTCACGATCTTGAGCAGGCCGCGCCGAGAGTGATGGTCTTTCTTGTGAACCTTGAAGTGATCGGAGAGCTCGTTGACTCGCTCGGTCAGCAGCGCAATCTGCACCTCGGGCGAACCCGTGTCGCTTTCGCTGCGCTGGTAGTCACTCAAGACTTGCTGCTTGGTCTGGCCGGAAATCAACGCACTACCCCTTCACCTTTCCCTGGTCCTGATTCGTTGGTTCTGATTCCGCGGATTCAGATTCGTTCTGTGATTCGTTCTATGATTCGTTCTATGGCACGGAAGGAAGCCGCCGCACACGCCTGCCCTGCTGGTTCTCGCTGCAGGTCCTCGCCGGTCACTCGCGACCTGGCGTCACCCGGGTCTTCTCACCCTGATCACCCTGATCAGCCTGACAACACCCCGGCAACATGCGCGGATAAGCCGAGCGCCCGCGGGAGCTTCGGCGAGCGGTGAGTCTGACAGAGTGCCCCCGCCGCCGCAATGGGCTCCCGGAACCCCTAGCGACTCTCCACGGCCAGCACGCGCAGGGGCCACAGGCGACGATCCGCCCGCAGCTCGGTGATGGCCAGGAGCCGCTCGTTCGAATCCACAACGAGAACCCGAGCCCCCGGGGATACGCGCAGTCGAGCCCCGGGCGAGACGTCCCCCCCGTTGAGCACCCTGCGCACACCATCGTCGGTGAGAGTGAGCACCGGCAGCCCCATCACGTCGGCGGGGGAGATCAGCCGCGATTCGATCACCCCTTCTGCGGCCTCCTTCTCGAGCTGCTCGGCGCTGAGGGCGTGGCTCGTATCGAAGGGCCCGCTGCGCAGTCGCCGCAGGCAGAGCAGGTGTCCCCCGCAGCCGAGACGCGCTCCGAGCTCGGACGCGAGCACGCGGACATAGGTTCCCGGCGAGCAGTCCACGACGAGCTCGCTCTCGGTCGCCTCGTAACGGGCCAGCTCCAGGCGGTGGATGCGCACCTTCTTCGGCTCGCGCTCTACCTCTTCGCCCTTGCGGGCCAGGCGATGCAGGGGCACACCGTCCTTTTTCACGGCGCTGTACATGGGCGGGATCTGTTCGATCTCCCCGCGGAAACCCTCCAGTGCCGCCTCGACCTCCTCCTTGCTGGGGAGCGCACCCTCGTAACGCCGGGTCACGGCACCCTCGGCGTCCAGGGTGTCGGTCTCGATCCCGAAGCGCACCACGCCCTTGTAGGACTTGAGCACCGGCTCCCCGGGGACCTGGTCGAGGAAGGGAATCAGCTTGGTGGCTTCGCGCACGGCCAGGGGCAGCACCCCCGTCGCCTGGGGGTCCAAGGTACCCAGGTGCCCGATCCGACGGGTGCCCAGCCACTTGCGGGCGGCATCCACGACGTCGTGGGAGGTCACACCCGGCGGCTTGTCGACCACCAGAAAGCCTGCCGGTCCCGGCTTCTCCTGGAGCTTTGTTCTACGTCTCCGTCTCATCCCGAATCCCCTTCAGGATCGCGAGGGTCCGACTCCCCAGCTCGAGGGAGGAGTCGTGGCGAAAGCGCAGTGCCGGCATCCTTCGCAGCGGCAGGCGGTGCGCCAGCTCCCTCCGCAGGAAGCCTGCCGACGAATCCAGACCCGCTTGCACCTCTTCGAGATCCGACTCCCCTTCCACCTCGAGCGCGCTCCACATGACGAGCGCGTGACTTAGATCCGGCGCCACATCGACCTGGGTCAGCGTGACCATGCGCACCCGCGGATCCCCCACTTCCTCACGCAGCGCCCGGGCGATCTCCGCGCGGAGCTGCTCGCCGATTCGATCCGTGCGCAGAGACACGCCTCACTCCTCTTCCTCTTCACCCCAGTCCGCCGCCTCGAAGTCCTCGGCTGCAGGACAGCTCTCGTGGGGAAGTGTCAGTAGCTCGACGTCCGAGCCCAGAACCTCCGCAAGGTGAAGCTCCTCGATGAACACGATGGCCCGATCGAGCACCGATCTCACGGGCACCGCCTCGGCGCCGGCCGCCGCGAGCCCCAGGGTCGCGCGCTGCCAGGTCCCCTGCCCTCCCACTTCGGACACCGCCAGGTTGAAGCGGTTGCGGACGCGCTGCTGGATCGAGCGCACCACCCCCCGCTTCTCCTTCAGGGATTGGGAGCCGTGGACGTGAATTTCGACCAGTGCTGCTCCGACGATCATCGGCGCTTCCCCGGCCCGGGAGCCTGTAACAGCTTGCTGGCCACCCGGGTAATCAGAGCGTCGCCGGCCGCTCCTCGAGCTCGAAGGCCTCGATCATGTCGCCGATCTTGACATCGTTGTAGGAATCGAGACCGATGCCGCACTCGTACCCGTTGCCCACCTCGGCGGCATCTTCTTTGAAGCGCTTGAGGGAGCCGACTTTGCCCTGGTAGACCTGTACGCCGTCGCGCACCAGCCGGCAGTGGGCGTTGCGGCGGATCTTCCCTTCGCTTACCGAGCAGCCCGCGATGGTCCCCACCCGCGGAATCACGAAGAGCTCGCGAATCTCCGCGCGCCCCATGAAATGCTCCTCGACGGTCGGCGGGAGCAGACCCGCCATGGCGGACTTCACGTTGTCCAGCAGATCCATGATGACCTGATAGCTGCGGATTTCGATGCCCTGATCGTCGGCGATGCGGCGCGCCGCCGGGTCGGGTCGCACGTGGAAGCCGATCACGATGGCGTCGCTCGCGCTGGCCAACATGACGTCGTTCTCGCTGATCGCGCCGACCCCGGCCGAGAGCACCGTGAGCGTGACCTCATCGGTCGACAGCTTTTGGAGGGACTCGCGCACGACCTCGCAGGTGCCTCCCACGTCGGCCTTGAGGACCACCTTGAGCTCCTTGGCCTCATCCCCCTCGCTGCGCGCGAGGAAGTCCTCGAGGGTGAGCTTGGGTGCGGCCTTGCTGGGCTTGCCGCGCTCCTGGTCTTCCCGGTGCTGGACGATCTGCTTCGCTGCCTTCTCGCTCTCCACGGCATGCACCGAGGCACCCGCGGCGGGCACACCCGAGAGTCCCACCACCTGCACGGGGAAGGAAGGACCGGCCTCCTTGATCCGCCGGCCGTCACTGTCCTCCATCATCCGCACGCGACCCGACTCCGTGCCGACGACCAGTACGTCGCCCTGGCGCAGGGTGCCGTCCTGCACGAGGATCGTGGCCACCGGGCCCCGCCCCTTGTCCAGCCGGGCTTCGAGCACGACGCCTCGGGCCCGGCGCTCGGCATCGGCGTTCAGCTCGAGCACCTCGGCCTGGAGCGAGAGCATCTCGAGCAGCTGCTCGATGCCTTCCCCCGTCACCGCCGATACGTTCACGCAGATCACGTCGCCCCCGAAGTCCTCGGGAACGAGGTTGTGCTCCATGAGCCGCTGGCGGGTGACCTTGGAATCGGCCTCGGGGAGATCGCACTTGTTGATCGCCACCAGGATGGGACATCCCGCCGCCTGGGCGTGCTCGATGGCTTCGACCGTCTGGGGCATCACCCCGTCGTTGGCCGCCACCACCAGCACCACGACATCGGTCACCTGAGCGCCGCGCGCACGCATGTGGGTGAAGGCAGCGTGGCCCGGGGTGTCGATGAAGGTGAGCCGCGTGTCTCCGATGCGAACCTGGTAGGCGCCGATGTGCTGGGTGATACCGCCCGCCTCGCCCTCGGTGACCTTGGTCTTGCGGATCGCGTCCAGCAGGGAGGTCTTGCCGTGGTCCACGTGGCCCATGACGGTGACCACGGGCGGCCGGAGCGCGAGGGTCCCGGAGTCGGCGCCCTCACCCGCGACGGGGATCTCGAGCAGCTCCTCTTCCTTGAATCCCGTGTCCTGGACCTCGTAGCCCATCTCGCTGGCCACCTTGCGGCAGGTCTCGACATCGACGCGATGGTTGACGGAGACCATGATGCCCAGGGCCATGAGCTTTCCCTGAACGATCGGGGCCTTGGCCCCGAGCAGCTTCGCCAGCTCGCCCACACTGATCTCGCCCGGGACACGAATCACGCGACTCTGCTCCGCTGCTGCCACCGGCGCCGGCTTCGCGGCCGGCGCGTCGCGCCGACGCGAACGCGGGTTGGCCATGGCGCGCGTGGGCACGACCGTGGTGCGCCGCGTGGTGCCGGTGCGGCCCGTGATCTGGCGACCGAACTGCTCCTGCTCCTTGAGGTTCACCACCTCGCGAACGCGCTTGCGCTGCTTGCCCTTGCGATCCGGCTGCTGCGGCGTCTGGGGTGCCTCCGCCTTCGCCGAATCCTTGCGTGCGGCGACGCGGCCGCGCTCTTCGCCGGCGGTCTCGGCCGCGGCGCCCTCCGGCCCCTCGGCGGCAACGGCTTCGGCAGCCGAATCGGGCGCACCGCCCCCCTCCTCCGCGGCGACGGCGGGACCCTCCGGAAGAGACGGCGCCTCCTCCGCAACGGCCGCGGACTCGGCGGTAGCCACGTCGACGGGCGCCGCAACGAGTTCGGGCTCGGCCGCCTCCTCGCTGGGAGCCGGCTCGGGCGTGGCCCGCTTGCGGCGGCGGATGACCGAACCGCCGCCCCGACGCTGGACGCGCTCCTCGACCATCTCGGCCTTCTTGGCGGCGACGCCGCCGCCAAGCTTGACCCGGAGGTCCTCGGCGACCTCCTCGGTTAGAGCCGCCATCGCGCTCTTGAGCTCGAAACCGAGGGCCTTCGCCTTCTCGACGAACTCGTTCTTCTCGATCCCGAACTCTTCCGCGAGCTTGTACGCTCTGATCTTTGCCATTCGTTCTAAGTCGCCACCCGCTCTATATTCGCCATGCTTCGCCAGTGCTGCGCTCAGGGCGCAACGCTCTCGAAGGCGCCTCAGCTCTGCGCGGACCTGTCCGCTGCCTCCGCCGTAGACTCGTCGGCGCTTCCACCAGAGGCGCCCAACGTCACATCTTCACCCTCGGCCGTGGCCTCGCCCTCGGCGGCTTCGCCTTCGACCGTCACCACTTCGCCCGTCTCACCATCGCCCGTCTCACCTGCGGCGGTCTCACTTTCGGCAGTCTCACTACCGCCCGCCTCGCCTTCGACGGTCTCACCTGCGGCGGTCTCGCCTTCGCCCGCGGCAGCGGCAGCGGCCGCAGCCGCGGCCTCCTCGGCCTCGACGCGAGCCTGCTCCTCTTCTTCCTCGCGCTTTCGCACGGCGAGCTCCAGCGCCCGGGACTTGATCAGGGCAGATCCCGCCTCGTCGATGCCGGGCAGCGAGACCAGGAGATCGTCCGGACACTCCGCCAGATCCTCGAGGGAGGTCACGCCCTGCTGCAGCAGCAGCTCGGCTTCGGGATCCCCGCACGTCTCCACCGCCGACACGGCCTCGGAAAGCCAGCGTGCGACCTCGCGCATCTTCGACTCGCTCTTGATGTCGATGCGCCAGCCCGTCAGCTGCACCGCGAGGCGCACGTTCTGGCCCCTGCGACCGATGGCGAGGGAGAGCTGGTCATCGGGAACGATGACGTCCATCGACTTGTTCGTCTCGTCGATGATCACCTTGGAGACCTGGGCCGGCGACAGCGCGCTGCACACGTAGCGGGCCGCGTCCGGGCTCCAGGGCACGATGTCGATGCGCTCGCCGCGCAGCTCCTGAACCACGGCCTGGACTCGGCTGCCCTTCATTCCCACGCAGGCGCCGACGGGATCGACGTCGCTATCCCGGGAGGACACCGCGATCTTCGAACGACCGCCGGGCTCACGAGCCGCGGATTCGATGGTGACGATCTTCTCGTACATCTCGGGGACTTCCTGCTCGAAGATCTTCGTCAGGAACTCGATGGACGCCCGCGAGAGAATGATCTGCGGCCCCTTGGTGGCCTTGGTGACGTCGAGCACATAGGCGCGCACCCGGTCGCCCGGCCGGTAGTTTTCCCGGGGCACCTGTTCCTTGGCGGGGAGAATGGCCTCGGCTCGGCCCAGGTCGATGATCAGCGCACCCTTCTCGTAGCGCCGGACGATGCCGTTGACGACCTCGCCCTTGCGGTCGGCGTACTCGTCGTAGGTGTTGTCGCGCTCGGCGTCGCGAATCCGCTGGATGATGACCTGCTTCGCCGCCTGGGCGAGGATGCGGCCGAAGTCCGAGGTGTCCATCTTGACGCCGATCTCGTCCCCCACCTCCGCGTCGGGATCGTAGTCCGCTTGCGCGACTTCGATGACGATCTGGGTGGAGGGATCGGTGATCTCCTCGACGACCTCGCGGAACTCGAAGAGCTCGATCTCGCCGAGCTCGTCGTTGTACCGGGCCTCGATTTCCTTCTCCTGGCCGTGCCGCTTGCGAGCGGCCTGGCGCATCGCCTCCTCAAGGGCTCCGATGATTTCATCGGAGGAGATGCCCTTATCCTTGGCGATCTGGTCGATTTCTCTTTTCAGGTTCGGACCGAGCATCAGGACTCCACCCAATCACTTCGACGCACGACCGGAGCTTTCTCCGGCGAAGTCTTTGCGACTGAATTCATACAACGCGTTCGCTTTCTCTACTTCTTCGAAGGCGACATCCACGTCCTCTCCGTCGACACGGAGTCGGACGACACCATTCTCGAAGCGCAGGAGCTTCCCCCGAAAGCGACGCCGTCCTTCGAGGGCGTGTCGCGTATGCAGCTTCACTTCTCTACCACACGCCGCCGCAAAATCCTTCTCGCGCGCCAGAATCCGGTCGAGGCCGGGCGAAGAGACCTCCAACCGGTAGCTGCCCAAAACGACTTCGCTGGCATCGAGCTGTACCTCGAGCTCCCGCGACACGGCCTCGCAACGATCGATGGGAACGCGGCCATCGCCGGCCGCGCTGTCCAGCGTAATGCGCAGCAGTCCGCCGCCGGTCTTGACCTCGACGTCCACGAGCTCGCACCCGTGGTCCTCGACCACCGGCTCGATCAACGCTCGCAGCTTTTCCGGAATGTCACCGTACACAGGACCCTCGATACAAAAAAAAGCGGACACGCGTCCACTTTCTCCACTCCCACACCAGTCTTGCCGCGCTCTTGCCGCGCCTCGAATCCCCCGAGGCGCAAGAGCCCACTGCGACCCGCTTTGCGAGCCCCACAGTGCGATGCCCTGTGAGGAGAAGAAGCGGCATTGTAACACCGCCCCTCGAAAGAAAAAAGCGGCGCTTTCCGGGCCCGTGGATCACCCCCCTGCGAGCCCACCGGCCACCCCCCCGGTCGCCCGAACGAGGCGGTGTCCCCCGGGGTTTTTCGCCTTCGAGCCGGACCGAAGCAGGATGAAGGCTCAGCTCCCGGGCAGCTCCAGGGCGCCGATCAGCTCCGAGACCCGCGCCAGCCCGCAGCGCTCAGCGTAGGCCGCGATCCCGGCAGCCACCTCCACGGTTGCCTTTGGATTCAGGTAGTTCGCGGTCCCCACCTGCACCGCCGAGGCACCGCAGAGCAAGAACTTCACCGCGTCCTCGGCGTCGAGAATGCCCCCGATCCCACAGATGGGAATCGAAACCGCCTGGCTCACCTGCCACACCATGCGCAGTGCGATGGGGCGGATGGCGGGCCCCGAGAATCCGCCGAGGACGTTCTTGAGCAGGGGCCGGCGAGTCTCGATGTCGACGTCCATGGCCTGGACCGCGTTGATGAGGGAGACGCCGTCGGCTCCTTCGGCCTCACACACCCGCGCCATATCGGCGATGCTCGTGACGTTGGGCGACAGCTTCACGAGCAGCGGGAGCTTCGTGGCCTCCCGAACGCTGCGCACCAGCTCCGCGAGAACCTCGGGGCTCTGTCCGAACTCGATCCCCCCGCTCTTCACGTGTGGACACGAGGCGTTGATCTCGAGACCCGCGACCCGAGGCGACTCGGAAAGACGCCTCGCGACCTCGGCGTACTCCCCCATCTCGGTCCCGAAGGCGCTGGCAATTACGGTGACGCCTTCCGGAATCAGCGGGAGCTTCTCCTCGACAAAGGCCCGCACACCCACGTTCTCGAGGCTGATGGCATTGAGCATCCCCGAAGCGACCTCGGCGATGCGGGGAGGCGGATTCCCGAAGCGCGGCTCGAGGGTCAGGCTCTTTGCCACGAATCCGCCGATCTCGCGCAAGTCGATGAAGGGCGCGAACTCGCTCCCGTAGCCAAAGGTCCCCGAAGCCGCGAGGACGGGATTGCGCAGCGCAATGCCTCCCAGGTTGGTGCTCGTGTCGACTCCCCGCGCGCTCACGGAAGCCCCTCCCAGACCACGTCGCCGGCGTCGAAGACGGGCCCCTCCCGGCACACCAGGCCGTAGCCCCCAGCCGCGACGGGAACCGCACAGCCGAGGCAGACGCCGAAGCCGCAGGCCATGCGGTTCTCCAGCGAGACCACGCAGGACAGGGAGCGCGCCTCGGCGATCTCGGCGCAGCGACGCATCATGGGGGTGGGACCGCACGCGAAGACGGTCGGCGGGGCGCCGCTCTCCCCGTCGAGGAGCGCTTCGAGCAGCTCGGTCACGAGACCCCGGTGCCCCCCGCTTCCATCCTCGGTCGCCACCTGCAGATCGACGCCCAGCTCGCAGAAGTCCGCTTCGGCCATGAGCTCCCCGGCGCTGCGGGCGCCGAGCAGCACGCTCACCCGCGCACCCCGGCCGAGCGCGGCGGCGGCCAGGCCGTAGAGCGAGGCGATGCCCGTGCCGCCTCCCACCAGGATGGCGCGCGCACCCGATGCGAGCTCGGAGAAGCCGCATCCCAGGGGACCGACCACGCTCAGCAGCTGTCCCGGCTCCGCCTCGGCCAACAGGGAGGTACCGCGTCCGCTGACCTTGTAGAGCACCTCGACCTCGCTACTCCCGGAGCCGGCCCGCTCGCGGTAGATCGCCATGGGCCTGGGCAGCAGGGGATCCGTGCGCGAAACAGCGCTGAGGGCGCCCGGGCTCAGCATGAGGAACTGCCCCGGCCCCGATCCGGGCCAGTCCGGCACGCGCACGACGAGTCGCCTGTTGGCTCCACTTTCGACCTGATTGCTCAGGATCTCCGCCCGGGCGCGGAGGGGGGCGCGGGCGCCCGGCGCGCTGGCGGGCGTCGTGGAGGTCCTGGAGGTCTCAGTCAACCTTGCTCTCCCGGAATGGGTTGCTCATGGGTGCCGGGCATCAAGGCCCGGGCCGAGGATTCTGCCAGGCGCTGAGGGCTGGGGTCATTAGAACGGCGTCTTCTCGGGGGTTTGGGGGGTTCTGGGCGTTCTGGTTGTTCTGGTTGTCATGGTTGTCATGGGGCGGGGTTGGGGCTCTCTGCTTACCTTTGACGCGGTAGTAGCGCGGGCGGCGGCCCACTGCCACGAAGCCGAAGCCCTCGTAGAGGGACCGCGCAGCGCGATTCGAAGCACGCAGCTCCAGGTGTACCACTTCGACTCCGGCCGAGGAAGCCGCCTCGAGGGCTCGCGCCAGGAGGCTTCGCGCTATTCCGCGCCTGCGCGTGGCGGGCGCCACCGCGACGCTCAGAACGTGGAGCTCGTCCAGGATGCGCTCGCCGACCAGGAATCCGAGCAGCTCGCCCCGCGCCCCGCTGCGAGCAGTCCACAGGACGGCACCCGGCTTCGAGGCCTGATCTGCGAAGCCGCGCTCGCTCCACGCCTCCTCCATGACCCCTCGAGCCAGACGCGCGATCTCGGGCGCGTCGGCCGCTCCCGCCCGGCCCAGCGCGAGCGCTGGAAGCGCTTCCCGCCGGTCCCCGTCGCCCATCCCGACCCCCGCTAACCCCTCGAAAAACCTATTCAAACACCATCCCGACCGCAAGGAATCCGGTCAAGCGCCGCGGCCCGCGAGTCGATAGGCATAGCTGGCAATCGCGGAAACCGGAATGCCTGGGGGGGAGCGGTTTGAGCGCCATTCTAGAGCAACACAAGCGGGCCATGCGTGCCGACCCGGAGGATCTGCGTGCCTTCGAGTCGCTCCAGGAACACTTCTTCATGTCGGCAAGTTGGGAGGAGCTCGCGGCGCTCTACCGCGAACGCCTGCGCGCCCCCTCCATGCAGTCGGATCCCGCGAGCACGGCAGCGCTGACCTTCCGACTGGCTCAGATGCTCGAAGAACGCTGCATCGAGATCGACAAAGCGGTCGAATGCTACTGGAAGGTCGCCAAGCTCGACCCCGGCTATCGGCCGGCACTGCAGCAGCTGCGTCAAATCCACGCCTCCCGCGAGCAATGGGACATCGTGCTCCAGATCGCCGAAATGGAGAGCGCGCTCCCCATGGAGAACTTCGAGCGCGCCGCCTTCCAGGCCGAGATGGGTGACATCTGGCTCAAGCGACTGAACGATCCCGGCGAGGCCCGCAAGTGCTTCGAGCAGGCCCTGCAGCTGGTGCCAGCGCACCAGGGCGGACTGATCGGCATGGCGGGAACCCACGAAGCAGAGGGACGCAACGAAGAGGCCGCCGCAGTCTGGGAACAGCTCATCGACACGCTGCGCGGACCCGATCGGGCTCCCTGCCTCGTGGCCCTCGGAAAGCTGCTGGCCGGCCCCCTCGACCAGCCCGAGCGGGCCAGCGAGTGCTACCGCAAGGCCCTCACCGACGATCCGCGCAGCGAGCAGGCCGTCGAGGCCCTGGTGGTCACGACCTCGGCCCTCGAGCAGTGGTCCCTGCTCGCCGACCTCTACGAACGGCGCTTCGATCTGGCGGCCGGAGCGCGGCGCCGAACCGCCATCGCCCTCGAAGCGGGAACCCTCGACCTCGAACGTCTCGACAACACCCAGGCGGCCCGCATGTGGTTCGCTCGGGCCCTGGAGCTCAGCGCGGACGATGCGAAGGTGCACCACGCCATCGCGAATCTCGAGCGGCGCACCGGCAACCGCGACGCTCTCATCGACTCCCTCGACCAGATCATCGCGCTCACGGGCGACGAGTCGCCAGTGGACGTGCTGCGCGAGGCCGCCGAGCTGCATGCGGAGCTGGGCAACGACGATCGCGCCCTCGGCTACCTGCAGCGCGCTCACGAGGCTTCCCCACAGTCCCCGGAGATCGTCGGGGCTCTCACCACCTGCCTCTCACGCGTGGGACGCTCGAGCGAGCTCGCCGAGATGCTGGAGCAACGCGCTGCGCTGTGCGAGATCGAGCCGAACGACTGCGCCCGCGTGCTGGCGGAGCTGGGGCGCCTCCAGGAGGAGGAGCTCCACGATTCGGAAGCAGCTACCGAGGCCTTCGCCGGGGCCTTCGACCGCAACCCGCTCGAGGCCGGTGTCGCCGCGAACCTCGAGCGCCTCTACCGCAAAGCGGAGGACTGGGAGTCGCTCCGCGCCCTGCTCGATCGAGCCCTCGCAGAAGGCCCGCCCGAAGAGCGATGCGCCTTTCTGACCTCGACCGGCGAGCTGCTGGCAGAGCAGCTCGATGACGAGGCCGGCGCCGCGCGGGCCTTCGAGGCCGCCCTCGAGATCGATCCTGAATCGGCCCGGGCGCTACAGGGTCTCGAACGGCTGGCCCTCGAGTCCGGCGACGAGGACGCCGTCCTGCGCTCCTATCAGCGCGAGGCCGCGATTACCACCGATCGGACGCGACTCACGACTCTGGTCACCGAGCTGGTGCGCATGCTCGAGGAGCGGGATCGCCGAGAGGACGCGCTCGAGTGGGCGCAGAGGCTGAACCAGGCCATCCCCGAGGATCGGGCCGCCCTGGAAAGCGTCGCTCGCCTCCGGGCCGAGCTGGGCCAGGTCGACGAGCTGGCAGAGAGCCTGGAGCGCCTGGACGACCTGCTCCGTGGACGCGAGCAGGCCGCCAATCGCAGGCGGCGCGCCGCACTACACGAAGACGCCGGCCGCCGTGAGAAGGCCGTCGAGCTCTACGAATCCGCGCTCCACAGCTACGCCGACGACATCGAATCCCTGGTCGCCCTGCGCGAGCACTACGAGCAGAGTCACGAGCCCGAGCCACTGGCACGGATCTACCGGCGCCTCGCCGATCTACTTCCCCCGGACGACGCCGCATCCTGCCTGAATGATCTCGCGAACCTGCTGGAGCACCAGATGGGGGACGTCGAAGCCGCGATCGTCGTGGTCTGGCGCCTCGTCGACATGCGAGAGGCCCAGCGCCCCCACGACGCGTGCGAGCGTCTCCAGAACCTGCTCGAGCGAGCGGGACGCTACGAAGAGCTCGCTCAGCAGCTTCTCGAGCGCCGCCGCGCCCTCTCCGGCGACGACGACGAGGCCCTCCGGCTCGACCAGCGCAGAGCCCACCTGCTCCTCGAGCAGCTCGGACAGTTCGAGGACGCCGCCCGACTCTTCCGGTCCATCCACGAGCAGAACCCCGACGCGGAGGAGGCCGCTGCCGGCCTCGAGCGCGCGCTGCGTGCCTCCAACGATTCGGAGGGCCTGGTGGCGCTGCTGTGCGAGCGGGCCGAGGCTGCCGAAGATCCGGAGCAGGCCGCCCGCTGGCGTTTCGAGCGCGCCACGCTGCTCGAAGAATCCCTGGGCGATTTCGACCAGGCCCGGGAAGCCTTCGAGGAGCTGGTTGCGGAGGCCGACGGGAGCCCGGTAGCCGAAGAGGCGAGCCAGCGTCTGGAGCGGCTGCTCGAACGAAGCGGCGACTGGCAGGCCCTGTGCGCACAGCTCGAGGCGAAGCTCGCCACGAGCGACGAGCGCCAGCGCTGCGAGCTCCACCAGAAGATCGCATCCCTGTGTCGCGATCGACTCGGCGACCGCGAAGGCTGCGTGCGCCACCTCGAGCTGGCCGGCAGCCTCGCGCCCGAGGACCAGGCAATCTGGCACAAGCTCGCCCTGGTCTACCGGGAGCTGGACCGTAAGGAGGATTGGCTGCGTGTGATCGGCCGCGAGCTCTCCTCGCCGGTCGAGCAGCAACGGGAGACGGCTCTGCGCGCCCAGGCGGCGCGACTCTGCGTCGAGCTGGGCCAGCGCGCGGAAGAGGCCACCGAGCACTACGAACGCTTGCTGACCCTGTCGCCGGGAAGCTCGGAGGCCGCCGAGTTCCTGATCGATCACTACGAGCGAGAGAATCGGCCCGATGATGTCGTACGCCTGCTCGAAGCCCGCCTCGCGACCGCAGCGGGTGATGGGGCCGACGCAGACACTCCCGCTTCGGGCGCCCTGGCGAGCAGCGTATCCCTGCGCCTGCGCGCCGCGGCGCTGCGGGCCAACGAGCTCGATGATCTCGACGGCGCCATCGACGTGCTCGAGCCAGGCCTCGACGAGCTCGGTCCAGTGCCCGAAATCGCCGAGCCCCTCGCAGACCTCTACCAGCGCGCCGATCGGCGCGACTCGCTGATCAACCTGTGCCGGCGCAGCAGCGAGGCCTGCGACAGCTCGGCCGAGCGAGCATCGTGGCAGCTGCGCCTGGCCCACACCCTGCGCAAGGCGGGCGACGCGGCCGCAGCGCGGGACTCCTATCGTGCCGTCCTCGCCGAGCAGCCCAACGACCTCGACGCCGAGGCGGCGCTGCGCGAGCTGCACCGGGAGCTGGGAGAGGACGCGCCCCTCGCGCGCCTGCTCGAGCGGGAGATCGCGCGGGTCGCCGGCGACGAACAGATTCGCCTGCGCATGGAGCTTGCCGGCCTCCTCGACGAGTCCCTCGATCGACCCGATGACGCGTTGGATCAGCTCGATCGCGTGCTCGACCTCGACCCGAGCCACGGCCCCGCCTTCGATGCAGCCCTCGAGCTGGCCGAGCGCCTGGGACGCCACGAAGGAGTGCTCAAGCTCCTCGACCTGCACCTCTCCAGGGGCGGCCCTCCCCGCGAACGCGCGCTGCTCCTCGAGCGCAAGGGCAAGCTCCTCGCGACGACCCTGGAGCGACCCGAGCAGGCGATCACCGCCTATCGGGATGCCATCGCCCTCGACCCGGAGTGCGCGAGCGCCCGCCGGGCCCTGGGCGACGCGCTGACCCAGCTCGCACGCTGGCCCGCCGTGCTCGACTGCCTCTACCTCGATGCCCGCGCCTGCCCGCCTGCCGAACGGGCCGACATCATCGAGCGAGCCGTCGAGATCGCAATGGAGCAGCTGACGCCCGACGCCGCCCTGCCATGGCTGGAACGCCTTCGGGCGGAGCGCCCGAAGGATCCCGACGTCGTCGGCCGCATGGCGGAGGTGCACCGGCAGGCGGGCCGTCCGGAGGCGCTGCTGCGAGCCCTCGAGCAGCAGAGCGCACTGCTGGACAACGCGAGGCTCGAGAGAGACGTCCATCTGGAGCGCGCGCGAGTGCTCGAGCGGGATCTGCACGCGACCGGACGCGCTCTCGCAGCCCTCGAGGCTGCGCGAGCACTGGACCCCGCACACGCCGGCATCCTGAAGGATCTCGACCGTCTCTACGGCATCCTCGGCCGTGTGCGCGAACGGGCGGAGATCATCGAGGCGCGCATCGAGCAAGCCGATCCTTCCGAGCGCTCCACCCTTCACCACACCGCCGCGGTGCTCTGGACGCGCTCCCTCTCCGATCCGGAGCGCGCCATTCCCCACATGCTGCACGCCGTAGCCCATGCGCCCGAGGCTTCGGAAGAGCGCATCGGCATGCTGCAGGAGCTCCAGGAGCAGCTGCGCGCGACCCATCGCATGGGCGCGTGGATTCGCGCCGCCGAGGCAGAGCTCGCGGCGCACGACCCCAGCGATGGCCGGGACCGCGAGCGCATCAACCAGCTTCGCGTCGAGCTGGCCATGGGCTACGACGACGAGCTCGGCGATCGGGACGCGGCGCTTCGGCAGCTGCGCGCGGTGATGGAGACATGGAAGGACGTCGACGCTCCTCAGGAGGTCGCTGACGCTGCGCAAGAGGTCGCTGACGCCCTGCCCTCCCAGAACCTCGACACCGTGGAAGCCATGCTCATCGATCACCTTCGGGCTGATCGCAATCATTTCGAGCTGGAGCAGCGGCTCACGCAACGACTGAGCCGCATCGAAGGCGATGCCCAGAGCTGGCTCGAGCTGGCACGACTGCGGGACGAGCGCCTCCACGCCCCGTGCAAGGCCGAGGCCGCCTACCGCGAAGCCCTCGCCCGGGAGCCCGGATCCCTGGCCGCGATCCACGGCCTACGCTCGGTCTGCGAGCGCCGGGGCGACTGGTCGGGCGTCGCGGAGTCCCTGGACCTCGAGCTCGCCCGGCCCGGCAGCTCGAGCGGTCGCGCTGCCCTCCTGCGTCGCCTCGGCGACCTGGCGCTGCAGCGCCTCGATTCCTGCGAGCGTGCGTCGGTCGCATATGCCGAAGTCATCGAAGACTCGCCCGAAGACCTGCACTGCCTGCGGGCATTGCAGCAGATCCGCGAGCGCTGCGGAGAGCACGTCGAGGCCGTCGATCTCTACGAGCGAGAGATCGAGATCCTGGACGCGGCCGAGTTCGAGCGGCGCCAGACCCTCTGGCTACGGGTCGGTGAGCTGGCCCGCGATCACGCCCACGACGCCCGACGCGCCCTGAAAGCCTACGAGGAGGCGGCCGCCATCGGCGATCTCGAGGCGGTCAGGCTGCGGGAGTGGGCGGAGCTGTATCGCGACGCCGGAGACACGGAGCGCTTCGTGCAGGTCTGGTCGAGCTGGTGCAGCGATCCCGAGTCCGGCGCCAGCAGTGCGGACCACCTCGCCCTGGTCGACATCCTGGAGGAGCTCGGTCGCTGCGAGGACGCACTCACGTGGACCCAGCGCGCCATCGACGTGGACGACGACGACGCGAGCGCGTGGGACCGGTCTGCGCGGCTGCTGGAGGAGTGCAACCGGATTCCCGATGCCGTGAAGGCGCTGTCCCGGGCCGCGCAGCTCCTCACAGGGACCCAGGCCGCAGAGCGCCTGATGCATGCCGCGCGGCTCGTCGATGATCCCGACGACAACAAAGAAGCGGCGATGCTGCTGCAACGCGCAACCGAGCACGACCCCGGCTCTGCGGCCGTGCAAGCCCTGCTCGCGCGTGTCGCCTGTGAGCTCGAACGCTGGGAGCTGGCCGAGGAGGCCGCCGGACGCGCCCTCGATCTGAACGGAGGCACCAGCGAGCTCGACCGGGACCAGGTATTGGCAACGGCCCTCGCGGGCGGCAGCGCTGCGCGCAGCGCGGAGCTGCTCGAGTCCGCGGCCCGCTTCTACTCAACCGCGCTTTCCCTCGAGCCCCAGCACGCCGAAGCCCTCGAGGCCCAGGGCGAGCTGCTCTTCCAGCTCGGAGACGTGGCCAGCGCCCGTCAGGTCATGGAGAAGCGACTCGGCCTGCCCGGCGACGACCCGAATCGCGCACACCACCTCGCCATCGTGGCCATGGGCTACGAGCACGAGGACAACCCCGAGCCGGCTCTCGATCACTTCCGGCAGGCCCTCGATGCCGACCCCACGCTGGACGAGGCCCATGAGGGAATCGTCCGCATCCACGAGAGCGCTGGCCGCATCGACGAGGCCCTCGACGCCCTGCATGCCCGGATCGAGGTGCAGTCCGACTCGCGCCCCCGCGCCATGCAGCTGCTCCACGCGGCGCGACTCGAGCTCACCCTGGAGAGGAGCGAAGAGGCCGAAGCGCACCTGCGCAAGGCGGTCACCGTAGATCCTCTGCAGGCCGACGCCTGGATCCTTCTCACGCAGCAGCTCCAGGAACAGGAACGCTGGGAAGAAGCGCTCGAGAGCGCGAGCGAGGGCATGAGTCACTGCGACGACCCGAAGGCGTTGCTCTCGCTCTCGGAGATCCGCGCCCGCGCCCTCGAGAGCCGAGAAGACCCGCGCGGGGCGGCGGAGGCCTGGGCGGAAGTGATTCGCCGCGACCCGAGCTGCTGCGAAGGCGCCCTCAACCGCGCCCGTCTCCTGCGCGGCCTGGGCGAATGGGGAGAGGCCGCCGACACGCTCGAGGACTTCGCCAAGAGATACCCCGACCGCGCCAACCCCTTGCTCGCCCGGGTGCACTACAAGCGCGGGCGGCTGCTCGCCGGACCCCTCGAGGAGGTGCAGGGCGCTATCGAGTGCTACGAGCGCGCCCTCTCCATCGACCCAGACTTCAGCCGGGCCCGGGGGCCTCTCGCCAGCCTGCTGGGCCACCTGCCCGAACGTCACGCCGATGCCATCGCGCAGCACCGCCTGCTGATCGCTGCGGGGCCCTGCAGCCAGGCCCCCATGCGCTCGCTCGTGCGCCTCGCCCAGCAGCGCGGGCAGCAACGCACGATCGACACCGGCCTCACGATCCTCCGCGCCCTGGGTTGGACGTCACCGGGAGAGCTCGACGAAGCACCCACCCGCCTTTCCATGCGCCTGTCGCCCCCCCACCGGTTTGCGGACGAGACCTGGGAGAAGCTACGCCGGGCGGCCGCGCAGACCGCACAGGAGCTCTCCCAAGTCCTCACCCCCATGGTGGAGGCGGCGCCGCCGGCCCAGCAGACCTCGCAGGAGTGGGAGGCGCTTTGTCCGGGCCTCGACGCCTACTGGGACACCTTGCGGGGGGCAGAGGCGGAGCTCAGTGCACCGGGCTTCGAGCAACTCTCCTGGCAATCCGTCGCCGCCGCGCTGCGCGGCGTGGCCGCCCTCTCCCTCGACGGCAACACCGCCGGCATGGAGAAGACGCTGGTCGACTCCCTCGAGCGAGGGCTCGGCCGCCGGGCCCGGCGCAAGGTGCGGAAGATCCTGGAGGGCCTCGATTGCCGCGACGTCGACGCCATCGACTGGGAAGCCTGGCGCAGCGAGCTGCGCAGCGTCGCGGCCAGCTTCGCCCTCGACCGCTGCGACGGCGATCTGCGGGCCGCCCTCGTGGCCCTGGCCACCAGCGAGCTCGACGAGGCCCCCAATGAGCTCAGCGAGAGCGCGGACATCGGCGACCTCGTAGCCGGCTCGCCGACGGCCTGCCGCCTGCTCCAGCGCGTCACACTCGCATGGTGCGAGCAGCTCGAGCTCGAGCTCTGAATCCGCGAACTCTCAATTCGCGAACCCTCAATCCGCGAACTACGAGGACTCCCTTCCCATGCCGAGACGAACAAAGGAAAATACCCGCCGTTTCCGCCGCAAGACGGTGAGGATTCTGGTGGATTACATCTCCGACGACGGGGTGCGCTGCGACTATGCGACGACCCTTGGCGCCGGCGGGCTCTTCATCGAGACCGACTCCCCGCTGCCGGTGGGCAGTCTGCTGAAGCTGCGCTTCCGGCTGCGCCCCGAGGACGAGCTCCACGAGCTGACCGGCCGGGTCTGCTGGACCCACAATCCCTCCGGCTCGATGGATCAGTCGCCCGGCAGCGCGATCCAATTCACCGGCGGCGCCACCACCTCGAGGCTCGCCCGGGAGCTGGAAGACATCGGCGACTAGGAGCCCGACCCTGGAAGCGCTCGCGCGGGTTCAGGCGGGCGAGGCCGCCGGCGGCTCGACGTCGAGACCCCGTTGCCAGCCCGCAACCGGTCCCTGGATCGTCCAGGCTTCGGGCCGCGCGAGGATCTCCTTCACCAGCCGCTGGTGCAGGGCGTGCCCGCCGCGCTCGACCACCACGTGCCCCTTGAGGCGCAGGCCCAGCAGCGACAGGTCACCCAGTAGATCCAGGACCTTGTGACGCACGAATTCGTCGCGCCAGCGCAGGCCACCCGAGTTGATGACCCGCTTGGAGTCGAGCACGATGCTGTTCTTCAGCGAACCCCCGAGCGCGAGCCCCGCCTGGCGCAGCGCCTGCACCTCCGCGAGAAAGCCGAAGGTTCGCGAGCGCGCGATCTCGCGCTCGAAGATCTGCGGGCTCACCTTCGGCAGCGCGAGCTCCTGACGGCCAATGGCGGGATGCTCGAAATCAATCGCGTATGAGATTCGGAACTGGGAGGCGGGCTCGATGCGGATATGTCGCTCTCCGTCGGACACCTCGATGGTACTACGGAGGCGCATCACCGCGGAAGGCTCGGGCTGGACGAAGATCCCCGCACTGCGGATCAGGTAGACGAAGGGCGCGGCGCTGCCGTCCATGGCCGGCACCTCGGGCCCATCGATCTCGATCCGGACGTTGTCCACCCCGAAGGCGTAGAGCGCGGCGAGCAGGTGCTCCACCGTCGACACGCTGGCCAGGCCCGTTCCCAGGGTGGTGGCATGGGAGGTGGAGGTCACGGCGGAAGAACGAGCGACGGTCTCCATGCCGCGACCGCTGTGCCGCCGAACGAAGACGACCCCGCTGTTGGCCCGCATGGGATGCATGGTCAGCTGGACCGGCACGCCCGTGTGCAGACCGACCCCGGTACACGAGACCTTCTCCGCGATGGTTCGCTGCTGATGCAAGGATGCCTACCCCCCGAGAGGCGCTACGTGGAAGCGCCCCAAGATTACCCACAAAAGGTGCGGTTCTACCAACACCGGGAAGCGGCACCGGCGCGAATTCCCGTGCAGACGCCTGTCCCGCGGGGAGGCGATTCCAGCTGGATCAACTCCCGGCGACGCTCCGCCGACGCTATTCCCACGGGGCGCGACGCCGATCCGGCTGCCGAGAGGCCTCAGCCGCCTTGCTGCGTCCGGGTCTGGGAGTGACTGAGCGAGGCCTTCACCTCCGCGAGGATCTCGCGCGCCGACTGGTAGCGCTTGGAAGGGTCCTTCTGGAGACAGCGGCCCACTACGGCAGCCAGGCCGGCCGGCAGCTCGGGTCGCAGGTCTCGAACGTCCGGCGGCGGCGTGTGGACGTGATGATAGGGGATGTTGCCCTCGCGGAAGGGGACGGTTCCCGTCGCCATCTCGAAGACCATCACGCCAAGGGAGTAGATGTCGGTGCGGTGGTCGACGTTCTTGCCCAGGGTCTGCTCTGGACTCATGTAGTAGGGCGTGCCCGAAACCACGGTGGTGTGGTTCCGTACTTCTTCCAGGACTTTCGCGAGGCCGAAGTCCATGATCTTGGCCTTCTTGTCCCGGGTCCACATGGTGTTGGCCGACTTGATGTCACGATGCACCACCTTCTGCTCGTGGGCGTAGGCCATGGCCTCGCACACCTGCACCATCACGTGGAGGATGCCCGAGGGTGAGATGACGCCGCGGCGGCGCAGGATTTCCTTCAGGGTCGTGCCGTCGACGAATTCCATGGCGATGTAGTAGCGACCGTCCTGCTCGCCGGTGTCGTAGACGGTGACGATGCCGGGATGGTTGAGCTTCGCAGCGGCCTTGGCCTCGCGCATGAAGTTCTTGAGCGCCTGGGGATTCTCTTTGAACGAGTCGGGCAGAACCTTGTAGGCCACGATGCGGTCGAGGGAGGTGTCCTTGGCCTTGTAGACGATGCCCATCCCTCCGCGGCCCAGCTCGCCGATGACCTGATAACGTCCGGGCTGCCCGCCGGCCGCCGCGCGGGCGTTCGTCGTGCTCTGCTGATGGGAGTCCATGACGCCGGCCGCGGCAGAGTGTTCCCGCGCCTCGAGGAGTCGTTGCTCGACCTCCTCGTAGTGATAGTCGAAGGCCATGATCTTCTCGTAGAGCTCGACGGCCTCGCCGAACTCGCCGTTGGACTCGTGGAGACCCGCCAGCCGGTAATAGACCGGCACGTTGTCGGAGCTCAGCTCATCCTGCCCGATGGCCTGCCTCAGCTTCTTGATCGCAAGGGAAAGCTGCCCGCGAGCCTGGAAGAGATCTCCCAGCAACGCTGACGCGCGCGCGAAGCCCCGGTCGTCGGGCTGCACTTTCTGGAGCACCGTGATGGCCTCCTCTTCCAGGCCTTCCCGGTGGTACACCTCGCCGGCGCGAAGATGCTCGCCCGCCGTCTCGAGGAGCGCGGCCTCCTTGTCGCTGCGCCCCAGCAGGGCCCAACACTCGGCCGCCTCTTCGTAGCACTTTCCCTCTTCGTAGCACTCGGCGGCCGTCTCCCGTTCGCCCGCGACCTTGAACATCTCGGCCGCCAGGGGGAAGTCGTGGTGAGCCTTGTAGCAGCGTCCCGCCGCCTGGTAGTCCTCGATCTGCCGGTACATGTCGCCGGCCTCCAGCAGATCGCCGGCGTCCTCGAGGTGCTTGGCCGCGGCGGGAACCTCCCCGCGGTCGCGGTGGAACTCGCCCATGATGCGCGCCGCAGCATCCTCTTCGCCCAGGCTTCGCAGGGCCTCCGCGGCGCGCGGCAGCTCGCCCGCGTCGCGAAAGAGCTCGGCGGCCCGAGCAAACTGCTGGAGCTTCAGGGCAAGCTCGGCCGCATCGCCGCTGCAGCCACCCAGCTCGAGCAGGTCGAGGGACTTGTCGAGATCGCCGGCGCGCTGGTGGAGCTTCGCCGCCTGGCGTACGAGCTTGTTGAGCTCGGCCTGCTTCTTGGGGTCGGTCTGGCCGCCCTTCATGTTCTCTTCTTTGAAGACCTCCTCGAGGCAGGCCGCCGCATGGCCCCAGGACTTGCACTTGACGTAAGCCCGGGCGGCGTGGCGCATGAATTCCACGTCCCGATAGCAGTCGCCGGCTTCGCGGAATTTCTCCGCCTTCTCGAACATTTCAGCCGCGATGCTCTTGCTGTCGGCCTGGAGATAGCAATCGGCGGCGCGTGCCCACTCTTCGAGCTGCGCGAAGATGCTCCCCGCCGAATCGAAGCAGCCGGCTTTGAGGTAGAGCTCGGCCGACTCGACGAAGCGATTCTGGTCGTGACGGACCTCGGCGGCGCGCACGAACTGCTCACCCTTGATGAAGTACTCGGCGGCCCGCTCTCCGTCCCCGACCGAAGAGAGCATCTCGCCGGCCTCGACGGGCTGCCCCTTCTTCGCGATGGCAGCGGCCTGCTTCCGGGTCTTCTTGAGTAGACGCTTGTCCACCTTCAGGGCGCCGTCGGCCCCGAGCCCGAGGCCATCGGGGTCGTCGTCCACCATCGCCACCGAGCCGCGCGAGGGAAGCATGGCCAATACGACGAGCAGCAGGCCGAGGGGAGCGAGTACGAAGCGAAGGGCGCTCTGACCCAGCGCGGCCTCGATTCCGCGGCCACTGATTCCGCCCAGGGAACCGGGCAGCCCCTGGCTCGCACTGGCGACGGAGCCCGACACCTCGACGAGGCGCAGGGCCAGCAGCGAATCGGGCATGTAGGCCCAGATCAGGCCCGCCAGTCCACTCGCCAGGAGAGGCAGGGCGAGAATGATCGCGATGATTCGTCCCAACAGTCGCAATGCAGCAGAGACCCTTCCGACGAGCAAAAGCAACGACCGCGCAATCTGCGAGTCGTCGGTGCTTCGCGTCGATGCACGGCGCCCCGGACTGGCGGCGCGCACGCCGGCGCCTCATCTCTATCGGACAACCCGGAGGGTGATCTGAGCCCCGTCCGGAGGCCCCGAGGGAGGGCCCGGCCAGAATTGCCGGGAGGGTCAGATGAGGCGGCCCTGGGGACCGCCCTCGCCCAGGGCCGCGATTCCGAAGTGCTCCCGGGCCCGGCGGGTGGCGACTCGACCGCGTGGGGTGCGGTCCAAGAAGCCCTGGTAGATCAAAAAGGGCTCGACCACGTCCTCCAGGGTGCCCCGATCCTCTCCCACCGCGGCGGCCAGGGTCTCGAGGCCGACCGGGCCGCCGTCGAACTTCTCGAGCAGGGTCGAGAGGAAGCAGCGGTCGAGGCTGTCGAAGCCTGCCTCGTCGACGTCGAGTCGTTCGAGGGCGTAACGGGTCCGCTCCTGGCGGACGACCCCGTCGCCGTCATCCGCTCCCTCGGCCACCCCGACCTCGACGAAATCGCGCACCCGGCGCAGCAGGCGGTTGGCGATGCGCGGCGTACCCCGGGAACGCCCGGCGATCTCTGCGGCCGCGTCGGGCTCGACCTCCATGCCCAGGAGTGCTCCCGAGCGCAGCACGATCTTCGTCAGATCCGAGACGGGGTAGTACTCGAGCCGTGCGCTCCAGCCGAAGCGATCGCGCAAGGGGGAGGTCAGCAGACCGGCTCGCGTGGTGGCGCCGATCAGGGTGAAGCGCGGCAGATCCAGGCGGATCGAGCGGGCGCTGGGCCCGTCGCCGATGAGCAGATCCAGCTGGAAATCCTCCATGGCGGGATAGAGGATCTCCTCCACCGACGCGGAGAGCCGGTGAATCTCGTCGATGAAGAGGACGTCGCCCCGCTCCAGGTTGGAGAGCAAGGCCGCAAGGTCACCCGGTCGCTCGATGGCGGGGCCGCTGGTGGCCCGAAACTGCGCCCCCATCTCGTTGGCGACGATCCGGGCAAGAGAGGTCTTACCCAGGCCCGGCGGACCGTAGAAGAGGGTGTGATCCAGGGCTTCGTCGCGCTCGCGCGCCGCGCGGATGAACACGCCCAGGTTCTCGCGCAGGCGGGCCTGCCCCACCATCTCGGCGAGGCTCCCGGGGCGAAGCGACTCCTCGACGCGTCCTTCCCCGTCGAACTCGCCGGGGGTGACGATGCCGCCTCGCGGCGTCTCCTCGCTCATCGCGCCAGCCTCCGGAGCGCAATCCGAATCAGCTCCTCGATGCTGGGAGAATCTCCCGCCTCGCCCGTCGCCGCGTCGACGACCCGCTCGGCCTGGGAGCGCGGATAGCCGAGATTGACCAGGGCCGAGAGCACCTGATCCCGGGTTTCGGCGTGGCCCGGCGCGGGCGCTCCGACCGGCGCCGCAGCGCCCGGAGCTGCGGCCGCACTCAGCTCCCCGGCTCGCTCCTTGAGCTCGACCACCATGCGCTCGGCCATCTTGCGGCCGACCCCCGGCGCGCCGCACAGGAGCTTCACGTCACCGTCGCGCAGGGCGCGCAGCACCTGCTCCGGCTCGAGCCCGGAGAGGATCGTCTGGGCGAGCTTGGGACCGACACGTCCCGCCTTGAGGAGCAGATCGAAGATGCTCCGCTCGCGCTCGGTCGCGAAGCCGTGGAGCACGAAGGCGTCCTCGCGCACGATGGTTCGGACCTGGAGGGCGAGCTTCTCTCCGGCGTCGGGAAGCGCGGCGAAGGTCGAGAGCGAGATCAGCAGCTCGTAGCCCACGCCGCCCACGTCGACGAGAATCCGGGTCGGCTGCTTTTCCCGCAGGACTCCGTCCAGCCAGGCGATCATCGCGCGCCCCGCAACGACGAGACGCTACGGGGACGCCGGCGCCGGCGCGAAGCGCCCCGCAGGTCCATTCCCGCGAGCCGCCCCATGTGAGCCCGGCAGATCGCCACCGCCAGGGCGTCGGCGGCGTCGCTCGGGGGCTCGGCGTCGAGGTCGAGGAGGCGGGCCACCATGCTCTGCACCTGGGCCTTGGTCGCGGCCCCCGTTCCAGTGACGGCCTTCTTGACCTCCCGGGCCGCGAGCTCTCCCACCTCGAGGCCCTCGGCCGCGAGGGCAGCCAGGATCGCGCCGCGCGCCTGCCCCAGCACCAGGGCCGAACGCGGGTTGGCGGCGATGAAGACCCGCTCCACGACGGCGACCTCGGGCCCGTGCTGGCGGATCTGCTCGCTGACGGAGGCGTGGAGGAAGGAGAGGCGGCGGGCGAGGCAGAGCCCGCGCGGTGGGCGCAGGGTGCCGTGGGCCACGTGAATCACCCGTCCCTCGACCCGCTCCACCACTCCGAAGCCGGTCGCCGTCGAGCCGGGATCGATCCCGAGGATTCTCATCTCAGCCGCTCATCCCTCAGACCAGCCGTGCCATCTCCTCGTCGGAGATGTCGAAGTTGGAGTAGACGTGCTGGACGTCGTCGAGATCCTCGAGGGCGTCGATCAGGCCGAGCATGGCCTCCGCCTCGTTGCCCTCCAGCGGAACCGTGGTGCTGGGAAGCATGCTGATCTCGGCGGCGGCCGGCTCGAAGCCCTGCTCGCCCATGGCCTCCTTGACGGTCGCAAAGGCGGAAGACTCCGTGAAGACCTCGAGGGTGCCCCCCCCCTCGACCACGTCTTCGGCCTCCGCCTCGAGGGCGGCCTCCATCAGAGCATCGGCGTCGATCGCCTCCCGGTCGAAGGTCAACACCCCCTTCTTGTCGAAGAGGTAGGCGACGCAGCCCGAGGCGCCAAGGTTGCCTCCCCGCTTGGTGAGAACGTGGCGCACCTCACCCACTGTGCGGTTCTTGTTGTCCGACAGGGTCTCGATGAGGATGGCGGCTCCCCCCGGGCCGTAGCCCTCGTACACGAACTCCTCGTAGGCGGCACTGTCCCCGCCGCCCGCTCCCTTGTCGATGGCCCGCTTGATGTTGTCCTTGGGCATGTTCGCGGTCTTCGCCTTGTCGACGACGAGCCGCAGCCGGGGATTGGAATCGGGATCCGGCCCGCCGATCGAAGCGGCCGTGGACAGCTCCCGGATGAGCTTGGTGAAGATCTTCCCCCGCTTCGCATCCAGGGCGCCCTTCTTGCGCTTGATGGTCGACCATTTGGAGTGACCGGACATGACGATCTCTTTCCCTTTTCTCCGCTGGGTTTCCGGCCCAATCACTAGCACGGGGCCCCATGGCGAGCCACGACCCCAGCTCCGAAGGGGGTTTCCACGAGAGTTCTGCTGACAGCGGAGAGCCGCCGCCCAGGCGGGGCTTCGGCGAGGCGACGGCGGGGCTTCGACGAGGCGACAGAAGTCGTTCAGGAAAGCGCATTTCGCGCCGATAACAGCGATGTCAGGGGATCGCCCCCCGAAGGGGGATCCCCGGCTACAGCCAGGCAGAGAGCTCATGGTCGACCGCTCACGGCGGCCGGCCGGGCCCTCCGCTCGTGGTCCGCTGTGATGGGGGGAAGCTCCGTGGCAGAACTCGCCGTGGGAATCGATCTGGGAACCAGCAACTCGTGCGTCGCGATCCGGCGCGGCGAGGCGGTCGAGGTTCTCTCCAACGCTTACGGAGAGAACACCTCCGCCAGCGTCGTCGCGTTCAACGAAGACGGCTCGATCACCGTTGGCAATGCGGCCCGGGCCAACATCATCCACGACCCGGATCACACGGTGTCCTCGGCCAAGCGCCTGATCGGCCGCTACCACTTCTCCGAAGAGGTTCGCAAGGCCCAGGCGGTCTGCGCCTACGAGATCGTCGAGGGTCCGAACCATGGCGTTCGCGTGAAGGTGCGCGAAGAAGTCTTCTCCCTGCCCGAGATCTCCGCCATGGTGTTGCGCGAGATGAAGCAGGTCGCCGAGGCCCGACTCGGCGAAGAGGTCACCAAGGCGGTCATCACCGTACCGGCCTACTTCAACGACAACCAGCGCCAGGCCACCAAGGACGCCGGGCGCATTGCCGGCCTCGAGGTGCTGCGTATCCTCAACGAGCCGACGGCCGCCGCCCTCTCCTACGGCTTCGGCCGGGGTCTCGACCAGCGCGTCGCGGTCTACGACCTCGGCGGCGGCACCTTCGACATTTCGGTCCTCGAGATCGGCACCGACGTCTTCGAGGTTCTCTCCACCTGCGGCGACACCTTCCTCGGTGGCGACGACTTCGACGACCGCATCATCGATCTGCTCGCCGACGAGTTCGTCGCCAGGGAGGGCATCAACCCCCGCAACGACCGATTTGCCTTCGAGAAGCTCAAGGTCGCGGCGGAGGCCGCGAAGAAGGGGCTCTCCATCGAGGACGAGGTGGAGGTGCGCATTCCCGACGTCCTGATGGGCGAGGACGGCAATCCGCGCTCCCTCGAGCGAAAGATCACCTCGACGGAGTTCGCATCGCTGGTCCAGGACCTCGTGCAGCGCACCTTCAAGGTCTGCGACGAGGCCCTGCAGCAGGCCGACGTCACGACCCGGGATCTGGACGGCGTCATCCTGGTGGGCGGTCCCACCCGGCTTCCCATCATCCGCCAGGCGGTCCACCACTACTTCCAGCAGGAGCCCAAAGCGAACGTCGATCCCGACGAGGTGGTCGCCATGGGGGCCGCAATCCACGCCGCGTCCCTGGTGAACTCGAGCCAGGACTCCTATCTGCTCGACGTCACGCCCCTCGACCTGCGCATCGGCGTAGCGGGCGGCCTCGCCGAGCCGGTCATCGAGCGCAACACGCCGGTTCCCATCGAGCAGTCGCGCTCCTTCAGCCCCTTCAAGGATCACCAGCAGTCAGTGCAGATTCGCGTCTACCAGGGAGACTCGCGCCAGGCCGACCAGAACGAGCTGCTGGGTCAGTTCGAGTTCTCGGGCTTCGAGCCGGGTCGCCGCAGCGACGTCTCCATCGAAGTCAGCTTCGAGATCAACGCCGACGGAATCGTCAATGTCACGGCATCGGATCCCTTGACGGGCGAGACCGCTTCCACCTGCATCACCCTGTCTTCGGGTCTCAGCGACGACGAGCTCCAGGGCATTCTCGAGCGCGACCGCGCCGCCGACGTCCAGACGCAGGGCCGCGACGCAGCGCCCCCCGCCACGAGCGATCCGGGCGACGAGATCGAGCTGCTCGAGCCGACGAGGGACGCGGAGCTCGGCATGCTCGACGACCGAGAGCTGGAGGTCATCGGCGGCGAAGGCGATCTCGAAATCCTCTCCGATGGCACCGCGGACTCTGCCGACCTGGTGGCGATCGACCACCTGGGCGGAGACCCCTGCGACGTCGTGCCCATCGAGGGGCTCGAGGAGACCGAAGTCGCAGCGGGGCCCCAGCAGGCGATCGGCAGGATCAAGCTGCAGACCGTCAAGGTCCCCGCGCCCGCCCAGGGCGAGGACCTCACGGAAGATCTGCCCGTGGAAGACCTGCCCCAGCAAGACCTGACCGCCGAAGAGCTGCCCCTGGAAGAGCTGGCCGCAGAAGAGCTGCCCCTGGAAGAGCTGGCCGCAGAAGGGCTGCCCCTGGAAGACCTGGCCCTGGAAGTCCTGGCCGCGGAAGACCTGACGGCGGAACACCTGACGGCGGAAGGCGCCTCGGCGAGCGATACCGACGATTCGGATGACCTCTTCGATCGCGACACCCAGATCGACCTGAGCGTGAGCCCCGACGAGGAGGTCTGACCGAATTGGCAGCTGGGATCGCGCCGCTCGAAGTCAAGGCGCTCGCGAAGATCATCGACGAGCTCAGCTACTACCAGATCCTGGATCTGGGGCCGGATGCGTCGGGCCGCGATCTGAAGCGCGCCTACTACTCGACCTCGCGAACCTTCCACCCGGACGCCAACGGGCACTTCGACCTCGACGTCAGGAAGAACTGCGGCCTGATCTCGAAGCGCATCACCGAGGCCTACTGTGTGCTCAAGGACCCGCGCAAGCGAAAGGCCTACGACGAGCGGCTACGCACGAGCGACGGCTTGCGCATGCAGCTCGCCGAAGCCAAGGCGGCCCACGCCAAGAGCGACAGCGAATCGCGCCAGGGCAAGACCGCCCAGGGACGGGCGACTACGCGTCCGCGGTCAGCAATCTCCAGATGGCCCTGACCTTCGAGGCCGGCAACGACTACTTCAAGGAGCTGCTGGAAGAGGCGCGCAGCAAGCGCGGCTAGGAGCCCGCTTTCTCTCGTTGACACATGCTCGCACTCGCTGGCATGACTGGCCCTCGTCGATCCGCGACGACCCCCCGCAGCGGGGCAGGCCACACGAGGAGCAGCAGGCGAATTGGCGAAAACAAGCGCGGCGTCCCAGCCGCTCCCGATCGTACCCTTTCTGAGAATCCCCGGGGACCGCGATCCCTACCTGGAAGGCAATCGCTGCAAGGGCTGCGAAGCCATCTTCCTGGGCGAGCGCCATGGTGGGCAAGAAGGGGATCCCCACCGAAGGACTGCTGGGCTCGGGCCTGACGCCCGCGATCTTTGCCGAAGCCGGCATGGAGCACCAACGCAAGTACGGCACGACCTTCGAGCAGTTCGCGAAGGTCTCGGTGAAGAACCACCACCATTCGACCCTGAACCCGAAGGCGATGTACCAGATCGAAACGCCCCTCGAGACCGTGATGGGCTCGGTCGGGCCGTGAAGGCGAAGGCTTCGGTGATGACCAGCAATCCCTGGTCCGAGCGCAACCTGCAGATGCCCGATGTCAACAGCTGCACCCAGCTCGAGAACGCCCGCCTCGGCCTCACCCACGTGATCGGTCTGGGGAGCGCCTGCGCGATCCACGTGCTCGAGCGGGTCGACTGAGCGGGCGGACTGAGAGGGTCGGCTGAGAGCAGCCCCGGCACAGAGCGCCTTGCCGCTCCCTGCCGTCCCCTTTATCCTGAGCCCGTGCGATTCAGCCCGGTCATCGCTCTCGCGCTGACGTTCCTCGCGAGCGGAATTCTGGCGTGCAGCGATGACGCTCGCACGGGAGACACTGCCACTGCGCCCGCGGCTGCCGCTGGGAGCTCCCCCTCCACGCCGACGGAGCGGGGCGAGGTCGAGCTGGCCGTCGCGCGCCGGCCGGACGAGCGGCCGCTGCCTTCCTTTGGGGGGCGGGATCTCGATGGCAAGCGGCTCTCGATCTCGGACTTCATCGGCAAGCGCCTGCTGATCTTCTTCTTCAACCCCGAGGTCGACGAGGCCGGCTTCGTCGGTGACGCCGTCTCGGCGGTCGCGAAGCTGAGCCGCAAGTACAATTTCACCGTGGTGGGGGTCAGCATGGCCTCGACGCCGCCCAAGACCCGGGCCTTCCTCGAGAAGGCCGGCCTGGACATCCCGGTCTTCAGCGATTCCACCGCCGCCATCGCGGGCCGCATGGGCATCCGCCAGCCCCTCGTCATCTTCGGCGTGGACGCCGAAGGCTACTTCGAGTTCGCCATGGGCCACTTCGCTCCCGACGTCCCCGACCCTGCCGGTGTCGTCGAAGAGCAGCTGCGCGAGAAGCTGCGGCTGCCGGACGCGGTCGCTACCGGCGACCCGGGAGCCCTCGACAGCCGGCCCCAGGCCCCGCTCTTCGAGGCCGACAAGCTGGACGGGAGCGAGCCCTTCAGCCTGGCCGAGGTGCGGGGCAAGCCTGTGGTCCTGGTCTTCTTTCTCCACACCTGCCCCCACTGCCACCACGCCCTCGCCTTCTTCGAGGAGCAGCTCGAGAAGTTCCCCGAGGAGCAGCGCCCGATCCTGGCGGCAATCTCCATGTACGACCGCCCTGCCACGGTGCGGGCCGCCCTGCGCGAAGAGGGGCTCGACTACTTCCCGGTCCTCTACGATTCGGACGAGAGCATTCGCCGGGAGTACGGGGTCTTCGGGGGCTTCCCCGACATCCTGCTGATCGACGCCTCGGGGAAGATCGTGCACCGCTCGTCGGGCTGGCGGGAGGACCGCGACCCCTCTCTCATACGCATGTACCTGGCCAAGATCGCGGGCAGCAGGATCCCCATGCTCCTCAATCCCAGGGGCTACACGGGAAGCGATGTGTGCGTGGTGTGTCACGAGGTCGAGGGACAGACCTGGGAGTTCACCCAACACGCCAACGCCTTCGACACCCTGGTGACCCACGGCGAGAACCGCAACGGGGAGTGCGTGTCCTGCCACGTGATCGGCTTCGACGAGCCGGGCGGCTACTCCTTCAAAGAGCAGCCGACCCACCTCGAGGACGTCGGCTGCGAGTCCTGTCACGGTCGGGGCGGGGGCCACCTCTCGCCCGACTCGCCCAAGACCGTCGACTACCAGCCCGCCTGCCTGACCTGTCACAATCCGACCCACTCGCTCGGATTCGACTACGCGACCTTCCTGCCGAAGGTCTCCCACGCCTCCATCGCGACGCTCTCCAACCCGGCACGCCAGGAGCTGCTCGCCCAGGGCGGGAAGATCCGCAACGTCCTGCCCAAGTCCGCGGACTACGTCGGCAGCGAGGCCTGCAAGAGCTGCCACGAGGCGGAGCACGCGACCTGGTCCAGCAGCCCCCACCGCCACGCCGTCGACACCCTGGCGATCGAGGGGAAGCAGGACGAGCGCCAGTGCCTCGAGTGCCACACCACCGCCATGGGGCTGCCCGGCGGCTTCCCCACGGACGGCAAGGTGCGGGATCACCCGAACGTGGCCTCGGTGGGCTGCGAGTCCTGCCACGGTCCGGGCGGCGACCACATCGGCGAGAATGCCAAGCGCTTCGGAACCATCGTGAGCCTCGGCGACAAGTGCGACTCCTGCGTGATCCTGCAGATCTGCGGCAGCTGCCACGACGACGCCAACGATCCGGGCTTCGAGTTCGAGGTGCAGCAGAAGATCGACAAGCAGCGCCACGGCACCACCGAGGCGGGGACCGGCAAGCCACTGGGAACCTCGGCGCGCTCCCCCTCCTTCAAGAACCAGCCCTTCGAGAACCAGCCCCTCGAGAACCAGCCCGAAGCCGGCCTGGCCCGCGCCTTTCAGCTGCTCGACGAGCGCGGTTGAAGCCGGGCCTCGCTGCGGGGAGAAAAACCCGATGACCGAGACCGACCCGCGAGACGAAGCCCGAGCGCTCATCGCCTCAGCGACACAGGTCCTGCGCGAGCTGATGGAAGAAGGGGTCGATTGCTTCGAGCGGAGCGCCGCCCCCGAAGAAGCCCAAGCAGAGGTCCACGAAGGGGCTGCAGCGCACCCAGCGCCCGTGGTCCACGAGCCGCCAGCCCCTCCGGCAGCGCCCCGGCCGGCCGCCGCCACCCTCGAGGCCGTGCGCGAAGAGCTGGGCGATTGCGCCCGCTGCGGTCTGTGCGAGGGGCGCCGGAAGATCGTGTTCGGCAGCGGCAATCCCGATGCCCAGCTCATGTTCGTCGGCGAGGGACCAGGCGAGCAGGAGGATCTACAGGGCCTGCCCTTCGTGGGCCGCGCCGGCGAGCTCCTGACCCAGATGATCGAGAAGGGAATGGGCATCTCGCGCGACGAGGTCTACATCTGCAACATCGTCAAGTGCAGGCCGCCCAACAACCGGAACCCGCTGCCCACGGAGGTCGCGGCCTGCCGTCCATTCCTCGACGGGCAGATCGATGCGGTGGGCCCCAAGGTAATCGTCACTCTCGGCAAGCCGGCAGCGAGCCTGCTGCTCGGGCGGGACGTCGCAATCACCCGTACCCGAGGCACCTGGCACGACTACCGGGGCATCCCCTTGATGCCGACCCTGCACCCCGCCTTCGTCCTGCGCCAGTACACCCCCGAGAACCGCCGCAACGTCTGGGAAGACCTGAAGGCCGCCTACACCCGCGCCCGGGCGTAGCTAGCTAGCGACCGGCGAGGGGCGCGCCGCCGAAGGGGGTCTCGGGGACGTCGGCGGTCTGCTTCTCGCGGTAGGCATCGAGGGCCTTGCGCAGCTTCTTGTCGCGCGCCGAGAGGATGGCCGCCGCAAAGAGACCGGCGTTCTTCGCGCCAGCCCGGCCGATGCCGAAGGTGGCGACGGGAATGCCTCCGGGCATCTGAACCGTGGCAAGCAGCGCGTCGAGCCCCTGGAGTGCGGATCCGTCGAGGGGCACGCCCAGCACCGGAAGCGGAGTCAGGGCGGCGGTGACGCCCGCCAGGTGGGCGGCGAAGCCGGCTCCGCAGATGAAGACCTGGATCCCCTGCGCCTCGGCGGCGGTCACGTAGTCGTGATGTCGCTGGGGCGTGCGGTGGGCGGAGATCACCCGCACATCGCAGGCGACGCCCAGGGACTCGAGGACCTCTACCGCGATCCGCATGGATTCCCAGTCGCTCTTGCTGCCCATGAGGACTGCTACCCGGGGCTTCGGCCCCCCCTTCGACTTCTCTCGACTGCGAGCCGCCAATTCGACCACCTCCCCTGCCGGCGCGCTCCGCTACCCCGACTGTCTCGGCCGCGCCGGCCAGAAGACACGATCGGCCGCTTCCCGAGGCGGAGCGGGCACGCCGCATTGGCTCGAGCGCATGTGCTCGAGAAAGGGGGTGGATACCGCATCCCGCTTGCGATCGGTAGGCGTGCCGCGCGAGCGACACGCCGTGGGCGACGCTCTGCGCGGTGCAGCGACCCCGCCTCACAACGGGTAGGATGGCGGCGCCATGCAGCGAGCCACGCCGTCCACGGGAATGACACCCTCTTCCATCACGGCCCGCACGAGCCTGTGTGGGATCGTGCTGCACCCGGCCGGTCATACCCGCTCTCCCCACATGCACAACGCCGCCTTCGCGGCCATGGGGCTGGACGCCGCCTACCTGGCCTTCGATGTGGCGCCGGAGGGCCTGGGCGATGCGGTCGCGGGCGCCCGGGCCCTGGGCATCCGTCAGCTGGCTGTCTCCATTCCCCACAAGGTGGCGATCATGGGCCACCTCGACGAGGTGGACGAGACTGCGCGACGCATCGGCGCGGTCAATACGGTCACGCGGATCGACGGCCGCCTCGTGGGCGCCAATACGGATTGGGTCGGCGGAGTTCGCGCTCTCGAGCGCGAGACCCGCCTCGAGGGCCGCCGCTGCGTGGTACTCGGAGCGGGCGGTGCCGCGCGAGCCCTGGTCTTCGGGCTGATCGAGCGCGGCTCCGAGGTCCTGGTACTGAACCGCAGCGTCGATCGGGCGCGTGCGCTGGCCAACGAGTTGGGTGCCGCCCGAGCCGGCTCCCTCGAGGAGCTGGGCGGGCTACCCCACGACGTCCTGGTCAACACGACCAGCGTCGGCCTTCGCTCCGGCGAGTCTCCCGTGCGCGCCGCCGATCTGGCGCCGGGCTCGGTCGTGATGGACGCCGTCTACGACCCCGAGGAGACCGCGCTGCTGCGCGCTGCACGCGAGCGCGGCGCCACGCCGCTGGGCGGTAAGTGGATGCTCGTCCATCAAGCGGCCGAGCAGCTGCGCCTGTGGACGGGCCGCGAGGCTCCCATCGAAGTGCTTGCCGAGGCCTTCGACCGGGCGGGGCAGGATCTCGGCTAGCTCGCGCGCTGGCCGCCGCGCGGCCGGCGCTTGCGCGGCGTGGGGTGCTCCGACGCTCGGGTCGGCCGCCTAGGCGTCGTAGCCCCAGGTCGCCTTGTTGGCCGCGACATCTTCCGGACTCGGAGACTCCGGCTCGCCGCGTTCGGGCACCTCGAAGTCGTCCCGAGTCTCGGTGATCTTGGCGTTGAGGGCGGTGTCCTCTTCGAAGACGTCGGGAACCTGCTCATCCTCGAAGATGGCCTCCCACGGGCACTCGGGCTCGCAGACTCCGCAATTGATGCACTCTTCGGGATCGATGTAGAGCTGATTGGGAAACGCGTCCGTGGGACCGCCCTTGAGCTGCACGATGCAATCGACCGGACAGACCTCCACGCAGGCCATGTCCACTTTGTCCCTGCACAATTTCGTGATCACCCACGCCATTCTCGTCTCCCTCTCTCAGAGCCTTCTCTCAGAAGCTCCGGGTCTCAAGAGCCTTCGCCCTGATCCCGTCCACTCCCGGAGCGTTCCGCTCATCGACCGTCTCGCGGATCCGCTGCGGACCTGTCCGGCGCGCCAGCGCCGGGCGAGGCACAGCCCCGCGGCACCTGGCTTCGGCCTGACGATCCTACTTGAGCTTGGTTTCTTTGTACACGACGTGCTTGCGAACGACGGGATCGTATTTCTTCAGCTCGAGCTTGTTCGGGGTATTCTGGCGGTTCTTGCTCGTCGTGTAGAAGTGCCCGGTCCCCGCGGTCGATTCGAGCTTGATCTTCTCTCGCTTGCCCTTCTTGGCCATCGCTCACTCTCCTACGTGCTCGGGTACGGGCTCGCCATCGCGCGAGAACACGCGTGTCTTCCTTCCGTCCCGTTCCTCGACCCGAATGCGCGAGGGCTTGCCGTCCGATCCCACCAGCATCACGTTCGACGCGTGGAGGTAGCCCTCCCGCTCGACGATTCCGCCCTGCTGGGCTCCACGGCGACCGGGCTTGAGGTGACGTTTCTGCATTCGCACGCTCTCGACACGAACGCGCGACTTATCGTGGTCGACGGCGATCACGCGGCCTTGCTTGCCGCGGTCTGCCCCCGCAATGACCTGTACGAGGTCACCCTTACGAATCCTGAACATGGTTCTCGAGCCTCCAGAGAGGCGGTAGGTATCCCGGAGCCGAGGCCTTTCGTCAAGTCACCCCTGGGGGATTGCGTGATTTTTCTGGGAAAAAGCAGCATTCCTCATGGCCGGGGGGCGTGCATGTGGACCAGGACACCGTCGCTTCGGCGGCTCGTGATGCAGATTCCCTGGGCCTCGAGCTCGTCGAGGGCGCCGATCACCATGAGCATGCGGGTCCGCATCTCCTCGACCGGGTCGGCCTTGGGGAAGAGAGCCTTCCAGATGTCCCAGCCCGTCACCTCCTGCCCCATGGCGGCCAGGCTGCGCAGCCCGCGCTCGATTCGCTGCACCCGCACGTCGTAGAAGAGGAGCGCGTCCTCGATGTGCCGGTCCGGGCGCTCGATCACGCCACCGTGGGCGGGCAGGATGGCACTGAAGGACTGCCTGCGCAGCCGGCGCGTCGATTCAAGGTAGGGGGTGAGACCGCTGAAACGCGGGCGCCGAGCGAGGGGGTCCGATGGCTTGGGGGGACCCTCCACGTAGTAGTTCTCCGTGAAGGGGACCGCGTCGCCCATGATGTGATCGCCGCTGATCAGGACGCGACTGCCCTCCTCGTGGAGCAGCAGGTGCCCGGCCGTATGGCCCGGAGCGTGGATCGCGCCGAGCTCGAAGTCCTTGAAGGGAATGCGATCGCCGTCGCGAAGAACCCGCTCCACGGAGGTCGCGGCGCTGATGGGGGGCCCCTTCTTCATGACCTTGCGCAGCCACCGGGTCTGGCGCTCGAGTAGCTCATCCGGAACGCCGTACTCGCGGAGCAGCGAGTTGGTCTCGTCGAGCTTTTCGTGGCGCTCGGGGGTCCAGGATTCGATGATGGGCGCTTCGGCCTCGTGGGCCCACAGCTCGAGTCGCGCGCCCGCGTCGCGGATCACCTGGGCCTGGCCGAGGTGATCCTCGTGATAGTGGGTCAGGATGATGCGCTCGACCTCGTCGAGTCCATGGCCAAGCTCATCGAAGGCAGCTCGCAAGGTCTGGAGGGATTCGGCGGTCTTCACTCCCGTATCGATCAGGGTGAGGGGCTCGTGCTCGATCAGGTAGACCTGTACCACCCCGACTTCCCACGGGGTAGGTAACACAATTTGATGTATGTCGGGGAGATCGGGAACCGGAGCGCGACGCACGATGGCTGGGGTTCCGGCTCCACGAGTCCGGACCGATGTCATGGAAGCAACCTAGCAGAGAAAGCCCGCAGCAGAGATAGATCCCCCCCAGGCCTGCCGGGGTTGGTTAGAGTAGCGGCCATGCAGAGCGCCCTGCCCCGGTCCGGAAGAGCCCGGATCGCCCGCACAGCCTGGCTTCGGGCCCTCGTCCTCGGGATGACGACGCTTGCGGGGAGTGCATCGGTCGCGGGTGCCGGCTCTCGCATGACCATGCCCTATCCGACCTTCTTCGGGACCATCCCGGCGGCCACCTATGACGTCCACGGCAATCGCCTGGGCGACGCTTTCCTCGCCATCGACCTGCGCGATGATGGATCGGTCGAGATGGACGTCGTCAGCGGCATCGATGGCGGCGCGAAGAACGTCGTCCACGCGGAGCTCGAGCCCGTGCGTGTGGGCGAGGAGACCCGACTGCGCATCGTGCGCCAGCGTTCCCAGTCCTTCGAGCCCAGCGGCGAGCCGATGGTCATGCTCGAGGTCGATCACGAGAAGGGAGTGGCGCGCTGTACGCCTCCCGGCAAGGACCCCGAGAGTGTTCCCGTGGTGAAGCTGCCCAAGGAGGACCGGGTCGCCAACGTGCCACTCAACCTGCTCTTCCAGCCTCTGGCCCGGGGCGAGCGCAAGCGCCTCAAGTTCCAGGTGTTCCTGTGTCTCGGCGGGCCGCGGCTGGTGAACTTCATCGCCAAAGCGGCCGGGGAGGGCAAGGGCAAGAAGTCGCAGGTTCGGGAGATTCGCTACGGCCCCGACTTCGGGAAGATGTTCTCGTGGGTCGTGGACACGGTGACGCCAGAGCTCTACTTCTGGTTCGACGCGGGGGGCGAAGGCCAATACATCGGCCACCGCATGCCGCTCTACTCCAAAGGCCCCGAAGTCCTCATCGTCCGCGACGGCTTCCCCCCCAGCACCCTCCTCGACTAACGCAAGCAGGGGGGGACGGTCCTTAACGCAAGGTGCCGACGCACCTTGCGTTAAGGACCGTCCCCCCCCTTCCGTTATGGGGTGGGGGCGGCGGGGGTGGGCTCGGGGGCGGTGAAGGGGGTTCCATCGACGAGCTGGGCGCCCTCCGGGCCTATGGTGACCAGGTGCCGGCCCATGCGCACTGCGCGATCGCGGGAGGTCACGTCGACGGACTCGACGACTCGCTCGCCCGAGCGGTCGAGCAGCTGCAGGCCGCGATCGCCCAGGAGGAAGAAGCGCCCTCCCACCCGCGCGACGTCGCTGATGCGCCCGACGTCGGCCGTCGCCAGCCGCGAACGCACGCGCGGCTTCTCGGGGTTCTGCAGGTCGATCAGCAACGCGCCGCCCTCGCCCAGGACCGCGACGTCGCTACCGAAGGCCAGGACCCGGCCCGGAGCGAACTCGCGCCCCAGGTTCAGCTTGCCCGACACGCGATTGCGCTTCAGCAGCGCGAGGGAGGTCACGTAGACGGCCTTGTGATCGGTGAAGACCACCGTCCGGTCCACCAGGGCCATGCCGCGCAGCTCGAAGCTTACGAGCCGCTGCTCGTCGGCTCCGAGGCGATCGCTGAGGAAGAGCCCCCGGTGGGTCGCCAACAGCAGGCCATCGCCCACGGGCTCGACCGCCAGGACCGTGCCGTAGTCGGGCCGCTCCTGGAGGGCCTCGCGCTCGGGCCCACGCCCCCCGAAGCGAACGACCTCGAGGCCGTCGTCACCGAAGAGATAGACCCGGTTGCCATGGACACGAACCCCTTGCCAGCGGGTCCTATCGTCGGAATGGGTGTACTCGGCCAGCACGAGGGGCTCAGCGGGATCGGTGAGCTCGAGCACCCGAAAGTCCCCGCCCTCGAAGAGCAGCACCACCCGATCCCCGACAGCATCCACGTCGATTGCGCTGCTCTCGCTGGCGATGGGATCGCGCAGGGCCAGGTCGCTGCGCCAGGTCGCGACCGGAACGAAGAAATCGCTCCACCAGGCCGTAGCCTGCTGGGTGAAGAGCATGGACTGATTCGGGGGCAGATCCGCCGCTCCCAGCCTCAGAGTGAACTCGCGAGTCCAGATCGGGGGGCTCTGGTCGTCGCGGCGCAGGCTGACCCGGGTCACGGCCAGCATCCGCGGCTGCGAGCTGCCACTCCCCAGGGCCTTCGATTCGTCGAGGAGCTCGCTGTGCTCGATGCTGAGTCGCGCGACGGGCAGATCCACCGCGCTACCGGCCGCCGGCGACTCGGGAACGGGGACGAGCTCGATGCCCGCCGCGGTGTACTGGTCCGCGGCGCGCTTCGCGAAGGCCTCTTCCAGCCGGCCTACCTCGGGGGTCTCCCGGGAGACGCGGATCACGAGCCCGACGCGATGGAAGCGGTTGGCATTGCGTAGGGTAAAGGTCTCGAAGCTGCGACGGGCTTCCGGCGCGTAGTCGCTCTCCGGGTAGGCGGCCGCGAAGGCGCCGAGCCCGGGGGCGTCGGCGGTGAAGCCGCCGGCCTCGAGGAAGGCCCGGTTGCCCCGGGCGCGCGCCGCGAGGGCGCCGTCGGGGAAGATCTCCAGGAACTCCCCGTAGGCTTCGGCCGTTCCGGCGAAGCGAGCACGCTCGAAGGCGCGGGGCTCCACCGCGGGGCGAAGCTCGAGGTAGAGCTCGCTCTCCGGGTGATCCCGGCGGAACTCGACGTAGCCCTCCAGGCTGGGGTCGCGCATCAGCTTGTGGAAGGCGATGCGGGCTTCCGCCTCAGCGGCGTGCTTCGAATCCGGGTGTTCGAGCAGGAAGGAGCGATAAACCGACGCTGAGTCCGCGGCCACTACCTCGGACCAGGGATCCGACGCACAGCCCAGGGGCAGCGCGGCCACCAGCGCGGCCAGTAGAAGGACGACGATCGCGGTCACGTCACGCAGGATTCTCACGGCACACCCCCCCTGTACGGCTCGAATTGCCGTCCAGTGGGGATTCGGCGCTTCGGGCGGGGCACTTGAGAAGGCGCGCGAGAATTACAGTGAGAACGGAAAGCGGATTGGCGTGCCAGCCGCCGAAATCGGGATTGCGGCCACGCAAAAGAAAGCGGCGCCGCATCGACTACAAGTCGACGCGACGCCGCTACGAGAAGATCCCACCGTCGAGCTACTCTCCCACGAAAGAAATCCGCAGTACCATCGCCGAAGTAGGGCTTAACTTCCGTGTTCGGAATGGGAACGGGTGTGGCCCCTACTCTAGGAACGGTGGGAAAACCGTTGAAACTGTCATTCCGGGTCCCCCCATACGAAAGGGCCCGGGAGAAGGTCCGACGAGCGGACGATCCCGATAACACGAATATCTTTCTGAGTCAGAGCGCCAGACGCGCGCACCATAAGAGGCAATGGTCAAGCCTCACGGGCGATTAGTACCGGTCAGCTCCACACATTACTGCGCTTCCACACCCGGCCTATCAACCTCCTGGTCTCGGAGGGC
>JAFDEK010000114.1 GCA_019310385.1 Deltaproteobacteria bacterium | reverse complement strand
CCCCATGGCCCAGGGGCGGCCGCCCGGCGTTCCCGCGAAGCCCAGGTAGGGGTGGAAGCGATAGAGGCTAGCGGCGGCCTCCTCCTCGCCCCCCTCAGCAAACTCGCCCAGCAGGGCCTCGATGCGCTGGCCCCGCTCCTCGCCGAGCCGGCTGCGGTCGAAGCTAGCGCCGGTGAGGCGCTCGAAGAGGAGCAGGCTCCCGAACTCGAGCAGCACTACGCCGACCGCGACCGCGAGGAGTGCCGCCAGGGTCTTCTTCAGGAGATTCGACACCGCGGCCCATGCTACCGGAAAAGCATGACCCGCGGTCCCCGGCGCAAGGGCTATTCTCCAGCGCGACATGCCATTCTCACGACACATGTTCCGCCGCTGGGCCACCTTCGTCAGCGCGCTGGCTCTGGGCCTCGTCGCGATCGCGGCCGTCTACATGATCGGCATGGCGCGCCTGGAGGACGAGCCGCGCGGCTTCCTCGAGAGCCTCGCCTGGGCGGCCGAGACCCTGACCAACACGGGCGACAACCGCAGCGAGCCCTGGCGCCACCCCCTGATGCTGCTCTTCGCCATCTCGGTGCAGTTCGCCGGGGTGTTCCTCGTCTTCCTGGCCTTTCCGGTCTTCGTCGTTCCCTTCTTCGAGCGCCGCTTCGAGGAGCGCCTCCCCACCCGGCTGCCCCCGAAGCTGCGCGACTTCGTGCTGATCTACCGCTACGGGCCAGCCGTGAGCTCGCTCATGGAGGACATGCGCCGGGAGGGGATCCCCTTCGCCATCGTCGAGGAGGACGAGACCGAGGCGCGCCGCCTGCGCAGCCGCGGCCATCGGGTGGCGCTCAGCCGGATCGAGGAAGAAGACCCCCTGGCCAACGGTCTCGAGCGGGCCCGGGCCCTGGTGCTCAACGGCCCCGACGACGCCAACGCCTCCCTGGTGCTCGGTGCGCGGGAGCGCGGCTTCGCAGGCCCGATCTACTGCTTCGTGCAGAACCCCCTGCACCGCCAGCCCCTCATGCTGGCCGGCGCCACCGCGGCCTACAGCCCCAAGCACGCCCTTGCAGCCGCCCTGGCCGCCCAGGCGAGCGACCGCATCTCGCCCCGCATCGCGGGGCTCCAGCTGCTGGGCGAGCACCTCGAGCTGGCCGAGCTGCGCATCCAGCCGACGAGCCCCGTTGCCGACGTCAGCCTCAAGGATGCGGGGATCCGCGAGCGCACCGGCGCCAGTGTGGTCGGCCTGTGGGTCGGGGGTGAGCTCACGACCCGCATGCACCCCGAAACCCTTCTGCATGCCGGCGCGATCATGGTGGCCCTCGGCAGCGCCGAGAGCCTGGTGCGGCTGGGGCGCCGCGCCACTCCCCTGCCCCGCACGGGCCCCTTCCTCGTGGCCGGCTACGGCGAGGTGGGCACGCGGGTCGTCGCCCTGCTGCGCGACGTCGGCGAAGAGGTGCGGGTGATCGACCAGCAGGAGCTTCCGGGGGTGGACGTCGTGGGCGACGCCCTCGACACCGGCGCGCTGCGCAGCCTGCGGATCGAGGAGGCGCGAGCGGTGATCATCGCACTCGCGAGCGATAGCTCGAACCTCTTCGCCACCGCGATCGTGCGCGACATCGCACCGGAGGTCCCCATCATCACCCGGGTGAACCGGGCGGAAGAGGTCTCCCGGGTGCGGGCGGCCGGGGCCGACTTCGCCCTCTCCATCGGCCAGGTGGCGGGGCAGCTGCTGAGCCTGCGGCTCTTCGGCGAGGAGTTCGTCTCCCTCGAGCCGGACATGCGGGTCGTCAAGGCGACCTCCCGGGGCATCGCGGGGCTGACGCCCATCACCTCCCGGATCCGCGAGGAGACGGGCTGCTCGGTGGTCGCGGTGGAGCGCGGCGGGGAGATCCTGGTGGAGCTCGGCGGGGCGTTCACCTTCGAGGGCAAGGACACGGTGTATCTGTGCGGCTCGGGGGATGCCGTGGCGCGCTACTTCGAGCGCCACCCGAAGGGGCCGCCGCCCACGAGCCACCCGGCGACGCGCAGCTGAACCGGGATCGCTATGCTGCCGTCCCGCACACGGTGGATCACGACACCCGGCAGACCAGGAACCGGCAGACCACCAAAAGGAGAACGTATGTTCAGCGACCTCGAGCGCCACGAGCGCCGGGTCTACTCCCAGAACGGCGAGGACGGGGTGCTGCAGCGCATCTTCGAGCTCGTGGGCACCAGCAACCGCTACTTCGTCGAATTCGGGGCCTGGGACGGGCAGAACCTCTCCAACACCGCCCACCTGCGCCTCGACCACGGCTGGGCGGGCCTGCTCATGGAGGGCAGCGACCGCGCCGACGACGCGCCGGTGGAGCGCGAGCTCGTCGACGCGGAGAACGTCAACGCGCTCTTCGCCAAGTACGGGGTGCCCGAAGACTTCGACCTGCTCTCCATCGACATCGACGGCAACGACTACTGGGTGTGGAAGGCCATCGAGGGCTACACGCCGCGGGTCGTGGTGATCGAGTACAACGTCCTCTTCGGCAACCGCGTCTCGAAGGCCATGCGCTACGACGCCGGACACGTGTGGGACAAGACGCCCTACCACGGCGCCAGCCTGGCCGCCCTGCGCAAGCTGGGTCACGCCAAGGGCTACGCGCTGATCTACACCGACAGCTGGACGCCCAACGCCTTCTTCGTGCACCGCGCCGCGCTGCCCGCAGATTTCTCCGAGCTTCCCATCGAAGGGATCTCCCGAGGCGAATGGTACCAGGAGCCCCCGGATACCGAGCACCGGCCCTGGGTCGCGGTTTAGGGTCGCGGCGTAGGGAGACGCCACGCGGTGAACGATGCTGCAGCTTGCGCGCGCCGCATCCACGAGCTCTACGCCGACGATCTGCGCGGCGAGGCCGGCCTGCTCCACGTAGCCGTGGTGTGGCGCTCGCCCGAGCGGGACCTGATCAACATCGCGATGAACGACGCCAAGCCGGCCAGCCCTACCGACGACTTCGTGCTCGGCGTGGCGCGAGCGCGAGCCGACGCGATCATCACCACCGGCGCCAACCTGCGCCTCGAGCGGAATCTCACCCATGCCTACCACCCCGACACGCAAACCGCGGACGCCCTGGCGTGCTGGCGCCGCGAGGTCCTCGGCAAGGACGAAGCGCCGCTGAGCGTGGTGTTGACCCGCGACACGGCCATCGACCTCGAGCATCGCCTCTTCCAGCACGCCCAGCGCTCCCTGGTCTTCACCGGCGAAGGGGCCACGTCGGTGCTGCGCGATCGCAGCCGCGCCGAAGGGCTCGTCCTCGTGGGCGACGCCGCCCCCGACCTTGCCGGTCTCTTCTACCACCTGAGGCGACGCGAGGGCTGCGCGACCCTCTCCGTGGAAGCGGGGCCCAGCACCGCCCGGGCGCTCTACGGCGCGGAAGGCCCTCGAGTCGACGAGCTCATGCTCTCGCTCTGCCTCGAGCCCGATCTCGCGCCCCGAGCCCGAGCGGGCCCCTTCGTCGAAGTCGAATCCATCGAAGCCCTCCTCGGCCCGGCGGCGAGCCGCTGCGAGGTCGAAGAGCCGAGCGGCCGTTGGTCCTTCCGGCGCTACCGGCGCGGGTCACCAGGGAGATCGAAATGAGAGTCGCATTCCTGTGTCTCGGTGCGATGGGCTACCCCATGGCGGGCCATCTCGCCCGGGCGGGCCACGAGATCGCGGTCTACAACCGCTCGCCTTCGAAGCGCGACGCATGGCTCGCCGCGCACCCCGTCAGCCGGAGCGCGGCGAGCCCCGCCGAGGCTGCGCGCGGCGCCGACTTCGTCATGGCCTGCACGGGCAACGACGACGACCTGCGCGAGATCACCCTGGGCCCCGGCGGCGCCTTCGAAGCCATGGCGCCGGGAAGCTGCTTCGTCGACCACACCACCGTGTCGGCAACCCTGGCCCGGGAGCTCGCCGGCGAAGCTTCCCGGCGCGGCTTCGGCTTCCTCGACGCTCCCGTCTCCGGTGGCCAGGCCGGTGCCGAGGCCGGAGCCCTCACGATCATGGTCGGCGGCGAGGCGGAGGCCTACGAGCGCGCCGCGCCCCTGCTCGGCTGCTACGCGAAGAAGCAGCTGCGGATGGGGCCGGCGGGCAGCGGCCAGCTCACGAAGATGGTGAACCAGATCTGCATCGCGGGCCTCGTCCAGGGCCTCGCCGAGGGGCTGCAGTTTGCCCGGAGCAGCGGCCTCGACGCCGGCCGGGCAGTGGAGGTCATCTCCCAGGGCGCCGCCCAGTCCTGGCAGCTGGACAACCGCGCCCTGAGCATGCTCGAAGGCCGTTTCGACTTCGGCTTCGCGGTGGACTGGATGCGCAAGGACCTGGGCATCGCCCTCGACGAAGCGAGCCGCTGCGGCGCCCGCCTTCCCATCACCGCGCTCGTCGACGAGCTCTACGCCGAGGTGCAAGCGCGCGGCGGCGGCCGCCTCGACACCTCGAGTCTGATGACCCTACTCGAGTGAGACGGACGCGCAGCTTCCTGCCAACTCCGATTCGCCGCGTTACCGATCGACAATAATCGACGTACTCGCCTAGACGCCACCCGATGTGCCGCGCCAGCGACCCATCGATGGGGCGCGAGGAGGCGAGGCATGGGCGCACGAATCACTCTCCTGCTAGCGGCGCTCTTGCTGGGCGCGGCGAGCTCGGCCCAGGAGGAGGAGGTCGTCACCCTCGAGCCCTTCATGGACAACACGATCTTCGAATTCCCGTCAGGCAACAGCGGCGGCGCGTCACGCTGGCTCTTCTCTGGCGTCACGTCCAACAACGCCGGACCGGCGAGCGCCCGGCGAGCCCTGCTGGCCTTCGACGTGGCGGGCTCGATCGAGGCCGGCTCCGAAATCGAATCGGTGAGCCTCGAGATGCACGTATCGAGGACCCAGGTCGGGACGATGAACTTCTCGCTTCACCCGATGCTCGGCGACTGGGGCGAGACCGACACCGGGCAGGGAGCGATGGGCGGAGGCGGCGGCGCCCCCGCGCAGCCGGGAGACGCGACCTGGATCCAGGCCTTCGCGGGTGACATGGACAGCGACTGGAGCACCCAGGGCGGCGACTTCGTCAGCGTCGTGAGCGCGACGACATCAGTGGGCTCCACCGGGACCCGCCCGGTCTGGTCGAGCGACACCCACCCGGCCCTCATCGACGACGTGCAGAGCTGGCTCGACGAGCCGGCCGGGAACCAGGGCTGGATCGTCGTGGGCCCGGAGGGCGCCGGCGTCACCAGCAAGCGCTTCGATTCGCGGGAAGCTACTACGGTCGACGACCGCCCCATGCTCACGATCTCCTTCGTCCCCGAGCCGAGCCCGAGCGCGCTCGCCGGCGCCGCCCTCGCCACCCTCGCCGTCCTTGCCGTTCTGGCGGCCCGAGACGCAGCTGCGGGACGCACGAGGAGGCGTCAGCCGGAGAAGTACTTCGCCTGAACGGGTGTCACGATGCGCAGCGGGCGCCGCCCGCCGCTGGCGTCCGCGTCTTCGCTGGCAGCCTCCCCCGGCGTCCCCAGCCCGGCGTCCCAACCCGCGCGCCGCGCCTGGCCCAGGGTGCGCTGCAGCAGCGGCCGCTGCCAGGTCTCCACCGGCGAGTAGCCGACGTCGAGGTTGATCAAGCTGAGACGTTTCACCCCGGCGTCTGCGCTGGCCGCCTCGACGAAGCTCTCGAGCGCATACCAGGGCGCATAGGCGAGAGAGACCTCCTCGACCCCGGCCTCGCGCAGGCTCAACAACAGGGGGATCGCATAGCCGGGATAGAGCGAGGACAGGGCCACCACGTGTCCCGGCTCGTCGGTCGCGAGCACGAAGGCCGTCGTCCGGGCGACCGGCGTCTGCCGCAGCGCGAGCCCCTGGAAGCCGCCCAACGTGGCGGCGGCCAGCAGCAGCGCCCACGCGCCCAGGCCCACCACGGCCAGGCGATGGGAAGCCGATCTATGGGAGACCGATCTATAAGAGCCCCAGGAGAGCCACCCGCGTACGACCAGCAGCACCAGAAAGGGGAAGAGAACGAAGCTGGTCTTGGAGACGAAGAGGGTGCGCGTATCGTGGAACCAGTCGGCCAGCAGGATCGTGGCCGGCAGCAAGGGCAGCGAGGCCCAGAGCAGCCGCGGCCCGAGGTCCTGGCCGCCAGCCTCGGCCCGAGCGGCGCCGAGGCCCGAGACCCACAGCGCCAGCGTGCCGGTCGCGAGCACGAGGAAGGCGATGGGCAGCAGCGGAGCCTCGAAGAACTGAGCCGCCTCGCCGAGAGCGAAGTGCAGCATCAGAGACCAGGCCAGCCCCGGCCACTCGGTGAGCCCGGGGAAGCCCGTGAAGTAGGCGTCCGCGTCTGCCGTGAGGGCCAGGTGCGAGAGCAGCTTGGGCAGCCAGGGGAGAAAGCCCAGGGCAATCACGACGGCCATCACCAGGGCCTCGCGCAAGCGCGGGCGCCGCGCCTCGCGCTCGCCGAGCAGAGCGGTGAGCGCCAGGAAAACGAGCTGCCAGACCAGCAGGAAGGCATAGTGGTAGATGTGGTAGAGGCCGAGCAGCGAGAGCGCGATGAAGGCGAGCTGCCAGCGCCGGCCGAGGCCGGCATTGCGCATGCCCAGGAGGGCGACGGTGGACCAGACCGCCAGGCATAGAGAGATCGCGTAGGGACGAGCCAGAACGCTGTAGCCCACGAACCAGGGAGACAAGGCCGTGAGCAGCATCGCCCACTCGCCGGCACGCGGCGCGGGGATCAGCTCGCGGGCCAGGCGGCGCATGCCGAAGAGCGTGAGCACGCCGGCCAACAGGGCGGGCAGCACCAACACCACGCGGCCGCTGCCGAAGAGACGGCTCCAGACGTTTAGGCCCAGGTAGTAGGCGGGCGGGTGCATTCCGCCCTCGACCATGAGGCGCTCGATCACCTCGCCGGCGGAGTGGCCCGGAGCGGCGTCGAGGGCCGCGTAGACGCGTCCGATGGGAACGGCCTCGGCCGGCGCAACGGGCAGCTCGACGCGGCCGATGGCCTGGGTCCACGTCACGCCCTCGTCGTGGGCAGGCTCCCAGAGCCCCGCCTCGACGCTACACAGCAGCAGGTAGAGCACGGCGCAGGCAAGCGCCCGGACATCACCGGCAAGAGTCACGGGCAGGAGTCAGCGCGACCAGCGAACCCGCAGCACGCCGCCACCGTCGGGATACTTGTAGTCGAGGTCGCCTTGATAGGCGTGGTGGATCGCGTCGCCGAGGCTTCGGGCCAGGCCCTGCTCCGAGGTCGTGATCTCCATCTCGTCCTGGTGCTCGACCACCGCCATGATGCGCTTCATCGCGTGGGCCTTGGTCTCGCGCTCCTCGATGTTGCGAATGAGCCCGAGGATCTCGGCGCGGTGCTCGAGGTGGAACCCGCCGGACAGGGTCAGGATGCCCGCCGGCTCGCCGTCGCGCGCCCGCTGGCAGGCGGGACACAGCAGGAACTTCGCGTCGACCGGCGCGCGGCCCCACTGCCAGCGTCCCTCGTGGTAGACGGCCTTGCATTCGCTGCAGCTACTCGGGTCGGGGAGCTTCTTGCGGGCCTTGTAGGAATCGTGCTCCCGCTCTCGGATCATCCGGTCTCGACGCGGCATCGCAGGCTCCTCCTCGCAAGATCATATAGAATGAACGCACAGCCAAGATAGACAGCCAACAGACACGGCTAAAATAGGACAGGGGACGATCCATGGCCATTGTCAGCAAGCTCGACACTCCGGAAGGCAGCCCACGGCGCCTACAGCTATCCAGCCCCGCCACCCTCGAGCCCATCGGCGAGATCGAGGTGCTGCCCCCGGACGGCGTTCGGGCCGCCCTGGAAGCGGCGCGCAAGGCGCAGCCCGCATGGGCGGCGCTCTCCTTCGCGGAGCGCGCGAGCTACATGCGGCGCGCTCTCGCCGCGCTCCTCGAAAAGCAGGACGAATTCATCGAAGTCATCCTCAGCGAGACCCCGAAGACCCGCAACGAAGCGCTCATGATGGACATCTACGCCGGCTGCGACGCGCTTCACTTCTACGCGAAGGAGACCGCCAAGCTCCTGCGCCCGGAGCGCAAGCGGCTGCACGGGCTGGTGGGGATCGCAAAGAAGCTCCAGGTCGTCTACAAGCCCCTGGGCGTCGTGGGCGTGATCAGCCCGTGGAACGGTCCCTTCATCCTCTCCCTCAACCCCACCGTCCAGGCGCTGATGGCCGGCAACGCCGTGCTGCTGAAGCCCTCGTCGTCGACGGCCTTCTCCGGCGGACTGGTCGGGAAGCTCTTCGAGGCGGCGGGCCTGCCCGAGGGCCTGCTCACCGTGCTGCAGGGCGACAGCCAGACCGGGCAGGCGCTGCTCGAGGTGGGCGTCGACAAGATCTCCTTCACTGGAAGCGAGGAGACGGGTCGCCACGTGGCTGTAACCTGCGCGGAGCGCTTCATCCCCTGCACCCTCGAGCTGGGCGGCAAGAACCCGCTCATCGTCTGCGCCGACGCGAACCTCGACAACGCGGCCGCCGGCGCCATCGCGGGCAACTTCTTCAACGCGGGCCAGTACTGCGGCGGCACCGAGCGCGTCTACGTCGTGGAGGAGGTCGCGGACGCGTTCATCGAGAAGGTGGTCGCGCGCGCATCCCAGCTGCGCCAAGGAGCCGAGGGCGAGTTCGACGTGGGCGCCATCTACTGGCCCAGCCAGCTCGAGATTGTCGAGGAGCACGTCACGGACGCCGTCGCCAAGGGCGCTCGCGTGCTCGTCGGCGGCCGGCGCAACCCGGAGCTCAAGGGGCTCTTCTACGAGCCCACCGTGCTGACCGACGTGAGCACAGACATGCGGGTCCTGCGCGAGGAGACCTTCGGCCCCGTCATGCCGATCATCCGCGTGCGCGACGAGGAGGAGGCGATCCGCCTCGCCAACGACTCGAACTACGGCCTCACCGCCAGCATCTGGACGAAGGACACGCGCCGGGGCTTCGAGATCGCCAAGCGCATCGACACCGGCAGCGTCGACATCAACGACTTTCCCCAGACCTACGGCTCCAGCGAGGCCCCCTTTGGCGGACGCAAGGCGAGCGGCGTGGGACAGGTGAACGGGGCCGTCGGCCTGCGCGGCTACTGCCACGCCCAGCCCATCCAGACCGACCGCTTCGGCGGCAGGCAGACCGCCGGTCGCTACCCCCTCTCCCTGAAGGACGACGAGGGCTTCCAGAAGTTCATGCGCTTCTTGTGGGGCAACCCGCTCGGCCGCATGATCTCCATGATGCGTGTGCCCTGGTGAGCCGGAGGAGCCCGGCGACGGGGATGTCCGGCGCCCTTGCAATCATACTGTGCGCAGTGCTCGCAGCCGCGGCGCCCGCCCAGGCGTCGGCCAGCGAGTTTGCGCCCGATGGACTCTACGAGGCCGAACACCTGGTTCTCGAGAACGGCTTCGAGGTCGTACTCAAGCAGCGGGGAGAGGCACGCAACGTGTCCATGCGCCTGGTCGTCGGCCTCGGCAGCGACGACTTTCCTTGCGGGCGCCAGGAGACCTCGCACTTCCTCGAGCACCTCCTCTTCACGGGCACCTCGAAACACGGGGAGGCCGAGCTCGACGAGCTCGTCGAGAGCCTCGGCGGAGCGTGGAACGCATACGCCGAGGCCGAGCGCACGACCTATGCCCTGGACATCTACAGCGGAAACGCGCTGCTCGGCGTCGAGATCCTCCACGAGATCCTCACCGACTCGCTGATCGCCGACGACGACGTAGAGCGCACTCGCGGCATCGTCCAGCGCGAGGCCGGCGGCTCCGAGAACTCGTTGGTCCAGTGGATGAGCGCCCGCGGCTTCGGCAAGACCGGCTTCGAGAAGGCGTGGGAGGCCCTCGGCCTCTCCTGCCCGAACTACGAGAGCACCGACGACATCTCGCGCCGGGACGTCCTCGACGCCTACGCGCGTTACTACCTCGCCAACAACATGACTCTCGTCGCCGTGGGCCAGTTCGACCGCGGGGCCCTGCTCGCCTCGATCCGCGCGGGCTTCGGAAGCATGCAGCCCTCAGAGCTGCCCCAGCGTCCGCCCCGCCCCCAGAAGGCCACGACGGGGAATCGGATCTTCACGAGCACCTTCGCGCCCGTGGTCGGGGAAGGGGCCGACGTGGGCATCGCGGTCGTCACGGGGGGCTACCGCTCGCCGGACTACTACCCGCTCAACGTCCTGCAGAGCTATCTCGACGACCAGCTCTTCAAGACCATCCGCATCGAGCGGGGGCTCTCTTACGGCGCCCAGGCGGGCCAGGACAACTACGTCGATCGCGGCGTCTTCTACGCCTACGCGGACAGCAGCTCGCATGACAAGAACACCGTGCTCGACCTGATCCTCCAGGAGATCGAGCGCCTCGCGACGCAGCCCCTCGACGAGGACCAGGTCGAGCAGAGCAAACGCAGCCTGCTCCTGGCCGCCGCCCGAGGGCTGGAGGCCAACTCGACCATCGCCGACTACTACGTAGAGTCGCTCTACGAGTTGGAAGACCTCGGCCGCTTCCGCAACGAAGAGGAGGCAATCGCCAAGGTGAGCGCCGCCGACGTGGCGCGGGTGGCGAGGCAGCTCTTCGTCGAGGGTGACGTGCTCGAGGTGATCGACGAGCCGACCCTGGGCAGCGACAGCTTCGCCACCGCCCTCGGCCTGGGCGCCGCGCTCCCCCTCGCCCTGGCGTGGCTCGGCTGGCGCCGCTGGAGAAGGGCCTAGAAGGACTTAGACGGGCTCACCCCCGCGCTTCGCGCTTCCCCGAGCCCGCACCCGCTCCATCAGATCGAAGGCGACCAGGACGTACAGCGAGGCCATCACGACGGCCGCGATGCGCAGCAGGAGCTTGGTCTGGGTCTCGTCGCCATAGGCCTCGTTGCTGCTGTTGATGAGGATGAGCATGGCGGCCGGTGACTTGGCGAACCAGGCGGCCCAGGGCCCCTGCGAGAAGATCCGGGTGCCCATGATGAGACCGAAGAGCAGCACCAGCATGATGAGAAGCGCGTAGGAGAACCACAGGGTGGTGAGCAGGTAGAACACGATCGCGAAGGCACCGCCGATGAGGCTGCCCGCGAGCATGCCGAGCCCGGCCTGGCGGCCCGCGGCGGCCGCAGGGGCCTGGATCAGGATCGCGGCGTACATGAGGGTCGTCATCTGATCGGTTTTATGGAAGCTCACCACCAGGACGAGCAAGGGCAGCACGGCCGCACTCCGCTCCAGGGCGTAGCGGTGGCGCTGGGCTCGCGTGGCCGGGGGGGCAGCAGCGGCTTCGCTCGCGACCGCGGTCTCGGTATCGGGCAGCAGCCAGAACATCAGCCAGATGAGGAGTAGCGCGATGGCGGCCGCGGCGACGAAGTCCCGCGCGAAGTCCACCGCGGCGCTCATGGAATAGCTTCCCAGGAGCGGAATCAAGACGACACCGAGCAGCAGCATCAGCATGGGAAAGGCCGGCGCGCCGCCCGCGGTGGCGTAGAAGATGCGATAGAGCAGGAGCGCCATGGCGAGGTAGTACACGGCGGGCGTCGTGAGCGCGACGGAGCCCACCAGGACTCCCAAGCCCACCGCACCCGCGATGCAGAGCAGGCCCGCGAGCAGCATCTTCGGTGTGGGACGCGGGGCGGTCGTCCCCAGCGAGGCCGCCACCAGCACGGTGCTCAGGACGGCGAGGGGCGTCTGCAGCCCATAGCCCAGGGCGGCCGCCAGAGTGATCCCGAACGCGAAGCGCAGAATCCGGCGACTGCGCTCTTCGGCAAACCACTCGTCAGTAAACCACTCGTCAGTAGACATACGAGAGCAGGCTCATGGCGCGAATCCAGAGCTTGCCGAGCGCATTGAGGACGAAGTTGTTGCCGGTGTAGACGATGACGTCGGCCTGGCCTCCCTCCCGGCGCAGGCCGCGGGAGCTGTCGTCGGTGAAGCCGATGATGAGCGGGAAGCGCTGGGGCTCGCGCAGCCAGTCGCGGGAATTGGAGAGCTTCGGCAGCTTCCCGGGCTCCGTCGCCTGGCCCCACTCGACCCCGAAGCCCGTGCTCGAGACCTGGCCGGAGAAGACCCGCCCCGGCGCCGCGTCGAGGGCGATCTCCACCGCGTCGCCGGGCTCGATCCGGCCCAGGCAGTTCTCGCGCATATGCGCTTCCACCCACACGTCGGTGGTGGAGATGAAGGTCATGAGGGGCTGGCCCGCGCTCGCGTAGCGGCCCACGTCGACGCGCACGTTGGTGACCCCGCCGTCGAGAGGGGCACGCAGGGTCGAGTGCCCAAGATCGATGCGCGCCTGCCGCAGCATCGCCAGTGCCGAGCGCAGCCGTGGGTTGTCGGAGCCCACGCTGCCCAGCTGACTGCGCGCCTTGTCCACCTCGGCGCGGGCCTGCTGGAACTGCGCCTCGGCCTCCTCCACCCGGGACCGGGCCCGGTCGGCGCGCCGCTTGGAGGCGACACCCTCCGCCTCGAGGGTGAAGGTGAGCTGGGCATCGTGGCGCACGTAGTCGAGGTGGGTGCGCGCCTCGGCGAGCTGGGCCTCCGCGGCCGCGAGCCCCCCGGTGTCGGCGCCGACGGCCTGCCCCGCCTGCTCGAACTCCGCCTCGGCCTTCGTGACCGCGAGCTCGTAGCGGTCGCGATCGATCTGCACCAAGAGGTCGCCGGCCGAGACCCGCTGGTTGAGCCCCACGCCGACCTCGGTCACCACGCCGGACACCTCGGGAACGATGGGAATCACGAAGCCACTCACCCGGGCCTGACTGGTCGAGGGCGTGATGCGGTCGGCCACCAGGTACCAGAGAAAGGAGAGCGCGATGAGGGCGAGGACGATGCTGGTCAGCAGGCGGGCGGGATCGCGGACCTTCCCGCTCTGGGCTTCCTCGTTCGGCGCTTCGTTCGACTCGCTCGCTTCGTTTGACTCGTTCGACACGGCGGAGGCCTCCATGGTGACGTGGCAGGGGAGTTTGAAGGGGATTTGCGTGGACCGCCACGGTCTCGGCTCACCCGGCGAGCTCCGCATCCCGCAGTGCGGCGAGGGGGCTGCGGCGGCCGGCCCTGCGGCCGCCGCTTGCACCGAGGATCGCGCTGATGGCCAGGGTTGCGAGGGCGAGGGCGGCGAGGTCGAGCACCGGCGGATCGAAGGGCAGCTCGAAGACGCCGCGCACCAGGGCCCAGGAGGAGAGCAGCGCAAGGCCTGTCCCCAGGCCGGCGGCCAGCGTGCCGAGGGCCACCGCCTCGGTCGCGACGATGCGCCGAACGGTGCCCGCAGAGGCGCCGAGGGTGCGCAGGAGCAGGCCTTCGCGGGTGCGCTCGCTGCGCGCCGTCGCGGTGGCGGCGATCAGCACCAGCAGTCCCGTGGCGAGAGCAAAGAGGGAGAGGACCCGCACCGCCATCCAGACCTGGCCCAGCAGGGTGTCGAGCGTGCGCAGGATCACGCTGGCGTCGAGGGCCGAGACGTTGGGAAAGCGGGCGACGAGATCGCGCTGCAGCTCGGCCCGGGCGCCGGCCTCCTCGATGCGGGTGAGGAGCACGGTGCTCTGGGGCGCGGACTCGAGCACGCCCGCCGGAAAGACCGCGAAGAAGTTGGTCGCCATGCGCCCCCAGTCGACCCTGCGCACACTCTGCACGAAGGACTCCACCGGGACGCCGTGGATCTCCCAGGTGAGGGTGTCGCCGGGCCCGACATCCAGGGTCTCGGCGATGCTGGTCTCGAGGGAGACCGGGACACGCCCGGCGGCGCTTGACCCGCTCGCGGCGCTCGACCCGCTCCTGCCGCCCTGCGCCGGCTCCCACCAGCTGCCGGCGACGACGGTCTCGCTCTCGCGCAGGACGTCCGAGTAGGTGAGCCGGTACTCCCGCTGCAGGGCCCAGCGCAGCTCGCGATTCGCGTCGTCCGTGGCCAGGCGCTCGGCGTTCGGCAGGCCCGCCACGGCGATGATGCGCGCCGAGATCAGCGGGGCGCGATCGAGAATGGGAGCGCGGCGCTCGGCGAGCATGGCTTCGAGCTCGCCCAGCTGGTCGCGCTGGACATCGAAGAGCACGAGGTTCGGCCGGTCGGGCCGGGCATCCAGAGCGATCTGACGCAGGACGTTGTGCTGCACGCCGTGGAGGGTCGCGACCAGGAAGAGGCCGAAGCCGATGGTGACCGTCGTCGCGACCGTGTGGTTGCGGGGCCGGAAGAGGTTCGCGATGCCCTGCCGCAGCCACCACGGCGCCCGGCGCAGCCGATGCCGGCGCAGCAGGGCCGCCGCACCCGTGGCCCCGGCCGCCAGCAGCAGGGCCGAGGCCCACCAGGGGGCCCGGCGCCTGCCACAGCGAGGCGGCGAGCAGGCTGGCGCCGAGAGCGAGGAGCAGGCCGAAGCGGCCCGCGCGGGGCTGCTTCTCGCGGCTGTTTTTGTGGACGTTCTTGGGAATAAAGTCGCGACGCAGGGCTCGTAGCGGCGGCGTCCGGACGAGATCGAAGAGGGGCCCGGCGGCGAAGAGCACCGTCACCCACAGCCCGAGCACGAGACCCGTCGCGATGGCGCCCGGCTCGAAGCGCGCATTCACCTCGACGGGCAGGAGTCCCCGCAGCAGCCCCGGCAACGCCCATTGCAGCGCGACGCCGAGCGCGGAGCCGGCGATGCCCGCGACCGCGCCCAGCGCCAGGGCGAGCAGACCGTACACCGCCAGCGCATCC
>JAFDEK010000196.1 GCA_019310385.1 Deltaproteobacteria bacterium | reverse complement strand
CGGCTTGCGTTAGGGGGTGAGGGCTGCGAGGTGTTCGCTCATGATCTCGGCTACGAGCGCGTAGCCGGCGGCGTTGTAGTGGCCAGAGCAGTCGCTGAAGAGCTCACAGTGGTCGCGACCGTCGACGGCCTCCCGCATTGCGTCGCCTACGTTGAATACCTGGATCCCGCTCCCCGCGAGATCTTCGATTAGAGGCTGGTAGACCCAGCCTCCCGTGCTCTCGCGATAGTCGAAGTCCATTCCCGTGGGCAGCACGACGACCACGGGGTGTTGTCCCCGGCTCCGGGCCTCGCTCTCGAAGCCGCGCACGATCTCGGCGGTGACGGGGAGGGCGCCGGAGCCGTGGTCCCGCTGGTAGAACTCGGCGAACCAGGGCAGCCGTTGGATCTCACTGCGGATATGGAAGTGCCGGAAGGCCCGGGCGACGGCCCAGGTGAAGGAGTCGCCGTAGAGCGAGACGCAGCTCGGTGTGTCCGGGTCGGGGTAGGCGGGCACCAACCGAGATCCCGTCGCGTCGCGTTCCGGATCCTCGGCGAAGTCCGGGATGGGCCAGCCGACCTCGGGATCGCGTCGCGCGAGGTAGGAGGCGTAGCTATCTGTGGCGGACCAAGCGCTGGTGGCTGGTCGCCGTGGGAGCCGTCGCCGCCCTCAACGGTGCGCTGCTGAGCCTCTCGGCTGGCTGGACGAGCGGAGGAGGCCCGGCCGGCTTCTAGCTCCGTCTAGCTCCGTCGCGATCCGCGCATGGCGCGCAGCAGGAGCACTGCCCCGCATCCCACCCACGCGCTCGAGCTCGGCTCGGGCACGAAGATACAGTCGACCGGTCCGCTCCCCCCGGCCGCCGCCTCAGCCGCGGCCGCCCTCGGCGCCGCCGCGAGCGCCGCCGCGCTCTCCTCGGGCTCCCGGGCGTAGAGCACCCGCTCGAGGTTCACCAGGTAGTCGCCGACCAGGTTGCAGTTCTGCGCGTTGGTATTGAGCTCGGGCGGCGGGTTGACGACCTGCCACTTCGAGACGGACTGGCTCTCCATCCCGGGGTGGGGAAACACGATCTCGCTGAAATCGATTAGCCGAGTGCCGTTCTTCGTGACCCAGCGCATGGTGGAGGGAAAGATCGGGCAGGTGTCGTCGCCGTCTGGTGTCGATCCGTCGGGACAGGCCAATCCGGCCGACGGATTCGGACCCCGCGGAATGATGTCGTGCCGCGTGATGCCGAGCAGGTATTCCAGGGGCGTGTCGCCCAGGTCGATTTCGCACAGGTCGAAGATGAAATCGTCGGGATCCGGGTCCTCGCAGTCGAGGGTGAGGGTCGGGTTGGCCGAGTTCGAGTTGCTGGGCACGCCGTCGTCCCGGGCCGCGATGCCCCGTCCGTCGCCGTAGAAGAGATAGACCTTGGGGTCGATGTTGTCGCTGCTGCCAGTCGCCGCCATCCTGAAAGCCAGGAATTCAGCGATGCGGACTCGATACAGATCGACGTCCTCGTGAAACTGCAGGCGCCCCTGGATCAAGCTGAGCTCGGTATCGGCGGGGTCGAGCTCGGTCGTCTGGCCCACGATGTCGTCGGCGTCGACGTCCTCGTGGGTGGGGTCTTCGTCCCAGGTCTGAGCGGAGCCGGCGGCCGGGAGCAGCAGCGAGACGAGGATCGCCACCGCGAAGGCGGCGAGGGAGCGTGTGCGGGGCGGTCGCGAAGCGGGGATCATCGGATTCTCTGCGGGTTCCTCTGGAGGGGATGCCTCGATCCTTCGGGTCGCGGCAGGGTGGAGGCTCGCGCCAGGCTCGTCAAGCATCGCGCAGCTCGCTGGCCGCCGCCTCGTCCACCAGCCACAGCAGGGACCCCGCAGCGGGCGAAACCGCCTGGGCGGGGAGCGGCCGCGGCGGGTCGGGTCCTTCGGGCACTCTTTCGGCCACCCCTTCCAGCACTCTTTCCAGCACCCCGGCCAGAGCCCGGGCCTTCGAGTCGCCGGTGACGAGGAAGACCACCCGGGCGGCGGCGTTGATCAGCGGGTAGGTGAAGGTCATGCGCCGGGCCGCGCCGACCGCGTCCGCAGAGGAGACCTCGTTGGCGACGACCCAGCGCTCGGTCTCGCCGAGGGCCGCGCTGCCGGGGAAGAGCGAGGCCGTGTGCCCGTCGGCCCCCATGCCCTGAATCAGGAGATCGAAGGGGGGAGGGGGCCCGCCGGGATCCACGCCGAACACTGCGGCGATCTCTGCTTGATACGCGCGGGCCGCCGCGTCGAGATCGTCCGCGTCGGCCGGCATGCGGTGGACCTGGTCCGGGGCGATGGCGAGGGGGGCCAGCAGGCTCTCCCGGGCCATGTGGTAGTTGGAGTCGGGATGCTCGGGCGCCAGGGCGCGCTCGTCCCCCCAGAAGAAGTCCACCGCGCGCCAATCGACGCGCTCGCGGTAGGGCGCCGCCGCGAGCAGCGTGTGGAAGCGCCGGGGCGTGCTGCCCCCGGAGAGCCCCACCCGAAAGCGGCCCGCCGTCCTCTCTGCCACGCCCGCCACGCCCGCCACGCCCGCCACGCCCGCCGCCCCCGCCGCGCACGCTTCGAAGGCGGCGCAGAAGGCCTCGGCCGCGGCGTGGCAGACGCCGTCGGCGTCGGCGAAGCGCCGCACTTGCCGCACCGGAGGCTCCGCGCCGCTCGTCATCGCTCGGCCAGCGCGGCAGGTCGAGGGCATGCGACGGGGCTTGCCGGCACTCAGCTCGCGCCCGCGCGGTGCCGCAGCTCGACCCGATCCCCGTCCTGCACGATCACGGCGTCCGCCATGCCGACGAAGAGGCCGGTCCCCAGCACGCCCGGGATCGCGAGGATGTCGCGCTCGAGGGCCGCCGCGTCGTCGATGGGAGTGATCCGGCAGTCGAGGATGTGGTTGCCGTTGTCGGTGACCTGGGGCTCGCCGTTCTCGGCGCGGCGCAGCTCTCCCTCGCAGCCGATCTGCGCAAGAGCGCGGCGGCACAGGGCCTCGCCAAAGGGCAGCACCTCGACTGGCAGCTTGCCCCGGGAGCCCAGCACGTCGACCAGCTTCTCGGCGCCCACCAGGATGACGAGCTGCTCCGAGCAGGCCGCCACGATCTTCTCGCGCACGTGGGCCCCGCCGTAGCCCTTGATGAGGTCGATGTTCGGATCGACCTCGTCGGCGCCGTCGAAGGTGACGTCGAGGCGGCCTGCCTCCTCGAGGCTGAGCAGGGGGATGTCGAGCTCCCGCGCGAGCTCCGCCGTGGCGATCGAGGTGGGGACGCCGGTCACCTGCAGCCCCTCGGCCACCCGGGCGCCCAGGGCGCGCACGAAGGCGGCCGCCGCACGTCCGGTGCCGAGGCCCAGCACCTGGCCCTCCTTTACGAACTCGAGGGCCCGGGCCGCGCTGGCGGCCGGCCCTCCCGTCTGGCTCGGATCCGGGCTCACTTCTTCTCCCGTTCTTATGTGGACAGTTGTGTGGATAGCCGCAGCGATCGACTCGCGCTCACTTCCAGAAGTCGTCGAAGCCCCCGCAGTCTAGCTCGCCGAGCTTCTCGGGCGCGGGGACCTTGCCCGAGAGGGCGACGGGCTTGCCGCCGCGGAAGCGCGCGTCGATTTTTCCGTCGAAGTCGCTGTCCTCGTCCTGCTGCACCACCTGCTCGCCCTCGAAGTGCTGCACCAGGTCGGGGCGGCCGTCGCCGTTGGTGTCGGCCTCGAGGCGCACCCGGGCGCCGCCGACGTACACCTCGCGCTGGTCCGCCACGCCCTTGCCCAGGGAATCGATGAGCGCCTCGGCGAGCTGCCCCTGCTCGTAGCGGAAGAGCAGCTCCATGGCGCCGTCGCCGTTGGAGTCGACGCATTGCTTGCGGATGTTTCCGTCCGCAGCGATGAAGAGCTTCTTGTCCGGGCGCTTGCCCTCGCCCGAGATCAGCTCCTGGCCGACCAGGGTCCCCGCCGCGTCGAAGCGGCTCAGCACCGTGGCGTGGCCGCGGCCGTCCGGGTCGCGGCCCTGGCGCACGAGCTTGCCGGCCTTGTAGTCGCTCCAGGTGTCGATCTTGCAGCTGCCCGTGGTGTCCTTCTCTTCGGCGGTGACCTTGCCCTTGGCGTCGAGCCACTGGCGCAGATCGATACAGCCCTTGCCCGCGCTCTCGACCTCGAGGCGCCGGGGCACGCCTCCTTCGAAGTAGGCGGTGAAGTCCGCCTTGCCATCGCCGCTGCGATCCTCGGCGCGCTCGAGCACGGCGCCCTCGGCATCGCTGGTGATCCAGGTGTCGATCTTGCCGTTGCCCGTGGTGTCGGCCTCCTGGATGCGCCGGTTCTTCTCGCCGAGGCGGCTGCGCCGGTCGAAGTTGCCGTCGTAGTCGGTGTCCTCTTCCTGCAGGACGGCGACACCGCCCGCGTAGCGGACCACCAGGTCGGGCTGGCCGTCGGCGTTGCGGTCCTGCTCGCTGCGGGCGAGCTCGCCGCCTTCGTAGTGGCGCAGGGTCTCGAAGCGGCCGTCGCCGTCGCCGTCCTCTTCGACGCGCAGGGGCTGCTCGGCGTCGTCGAACCAGGTCACCACCTCGGGCGCTCCGTTGCCGTCGATGTCTTCGCTCTGCTTCTTCTTGCGCCCGGCCTCGTAGT
>JAFDEK010000029.1 GCA_019310385.1 Deltaproteobacteria bacterium | reverse complement strand
CGGCGCAGAGGGCCAGCGGGGCCGGCGCGAGGAGGGGAGCTCGATCCGGGTAGCCGGTAAGCGCCATGGCGCCCGAGCGCGCCCACTCGAGGTCGGGATGAAGCCCCACCGCTGCCTCCCCGGCCGGCACCGGCTCGGCGGCAAGATCGGCAAGCAGGCGCTCGGCGTAGTCGCCGGCGAGCGGCTCCGTCCCTCCGGAGCCCCCGCCAGCGCTGCCTCGGGAAGGAACCACGGGGTCAACCTCGGGTGCCAAAAGGGGGGTGGCGCGGCGGGCGGAAGCTAGCATTCCCCTTTCAGAACATCTATTTTCCCGGCCCCGGAAGGTGCGTCGGCTGGCACTCTGCCGCCCATACTTCCCCGCCGGAAATGCCCGGTTTGCGCCGCGGCGAAGCAATCCGGTGATCCCGTCTCACGCGACGAGCCGGACCACGAGACGCCGGGCTCTCGAGAGCCGCGGCAAGGCACGACACGAAACGAAGAACACGAAGGAGCGAGCATGTCTCTGCTGAAAGCCGGAACCCGACTGAAGAGCGTAGTCTGCAACACCGAGGTCATGGTCGTCATGGCCCCCAAGGAGCCCGTCGAGGTCTCCTGTGGCGGCGTCGCCCTCATCGACATCGGCGCCGACAAGCCCGAGGGCGGCAGCATCGCCGACGGGGCCGACGGCGGCACCCAGATGGGCAAGCGCTACGTGAACGAGGCCGGCGACCTCGAGCTGCTCTGCACCAAGCCCGGTGACGGCGGACTCGGCAGTGCGGGCGCGCTCCTCAACGTCAAGGGTGCCAAGCCCCTCCCCTCCTCGGACTGAACCCTTCTAACGAAGAAAGGGGATCGGAAGAGCCATGAATCTCATGATGCTCCTCGAGATGGCTTCCTCGGCCTTCGGCGACCGTGAAGCGCTCACCAGCGATGACACGCGACTGACCTACTCCGACCTCTTCCGGGCCGCGGGAGCGGCCGCCCAGACCTATCGGGCGGCCACCGTGGAGCACGCGTCGATCCTCGACGTGAGCAGCCCGGCGGTCCCCATCGGCCTCTTCGCCAGCGCCTGGGCGGGCATCCCCTACGTGCCCCTCAACTACCGGCTCACCGGCGACGAGCTCGATGCGCTGCTCGAGCGGGTGTCGCCCTCCTACCTCGTCACCGAGGCGAATCGGGTCGAGCACCTGTCCCACATGGTCGACACGAAGACCGTGACCCGGGAGCACTTCCTCGAAACCTCCCTCGACGAGGCCAGCCCGGCAGCGGACTGGGAATGGAACATGGACCCCGAGGAGATCGCGATCCTGCTCTTCACGAGCGGGACCACCGGGGCCCCCAAGGCGGCCGTGCTGCGCCACAAGCACATCGTCTCCTACATCCTCGGCTCGGTGGAGTTCGGCGGCGCGGCCGAAGAAGATGCGGCGCTGGTCTGCGTGCCGCCCTATCACATCGCGGGGATGGCGGCGATCGCGAGCTCGATCTATTCGGGCCGACGCATCGTGCAGCTACCCAATTTCAAGGCCGACGAGTGGGTCGCGCTGGCCCGCAAGGAGAAGGTCACGAACGCCTTCGTGGTCCCCACCATGCTGACCCGCATCGTGGACGAGCTCGAGGGCGAGGGCTGCGACACCGCCGATCTCCCCCACCTGCGCGCCCTCTCCTATGGTGGCGGCAAGATGCCCCTCTCGGTGATCGAGAAGGCCATGGAGTTCTTCCCCGACACGGACTTCACCAACGCCTACGGGCTCACCGAAACCAGCTCCACCATCTCGATCCTCGGCCCCGACGATCACCGTAGCGCGGCCGCCAGCGACGACGAGAACGTGCGCAAGCGCCTCGTCTCCGTGGGCCGGCCGCTGCCAACCCTCGAGGTGGAGATCCGCGACGACGAGGGCAAGGCCCTCGGCCCGGGCGAGCGGGGCGAGATCCACGTGCGCGGCGAGCAGGTCTCGGGCGAGTACCTGGGCAAGGGCAGCCAGCTCATCGCCGATGGCTGGTTCCCCACCCGTGACGGCGGCTACCTCGACGACGAGGGCTACCTCTTCCTCGAGGGCCGGGTCGACGACATCATCGTGCGCGGCGGCGAGAATATGTCGCCGGGCGAGATCGAGGACGTGCTCCTCGAGCATGCGGCCGTGGCCGACGTTGCCGTGGTGGGCATCCCCGACGAGCAGTGGGGGGAGGCGGTGGCGGCCGCCGTCGTGCTCAAGGAGGGGCACGATGCCAGTGTGGCCTCGCTGCAGCAGTGGGTGAAGGATCGCCTGCGCTCGTCGCGCGCACCCGAGCGCATCGAGTTCGAGGCCGAGCTGCCCTACAACGAGACGGGCAAGCTCCTGCGCCGCAAGGTGCGGGCCAAGCTCGTGGGCGAGGAGTGAGGAGCCCGGCGCGCCTCTCCCCGATCGAGGCCGCCGAGCGACTGCAATCGCCCTGGGGCCACGAGGACTTCTCGCCCCTCACCGGTGCACCCGCCCTCGTCGTGGACCTCTGCGCCCAGGAGAACGCCCTCGATCGGGATTCCCGGGCGCTCCTCATCAAGCGCCTCGCCCAGCTGCCCTGCCCCACCATCGCCCTTGCGGCCGCGGCGCCGTCGTCCTCCGGGGCCGAGATCGCAGGCGGATGCGACGTCGCGGTGCACGCTGAGGACGAGCTCTGTGAGATCCTCGAAGCCGTGGATCGCGGCCCCCTGGCGACCCTCGCCCTCGTGCAGCTGCTGCGTCACAGCGAGGGACTCGACATCCACGAGGGGCTGATCGCAGAGTCGCTCGTGTACTCGATGCTCCAGGCCGGGCCCGAGTTCGCGGCCTGGCGTGAACGCCACCGGGAGCGCAGACCTCCCGCGGCCCGGGCCGAGCCCGCGGTGCTGGCCGAGCACGAAGGCGAGCGGCTGATCCTGATCCTGAACCGGCCCGAGCGCCGCAACGCCTTCTCGGCAAAGATGCGAGACGCCCTGGTGCAGGGACTGCATCTCGCCATGGCGGACCCGGCCATCGGCGAGATCGTGCTGCGGGGCGCCGGCCCGGCCTTCTGTAGCGGCGGCGACCTCGACGAGTTCGGGACCCTGCCCGACCCCGCCACCGCCCACGCGATCCGCTCCACGCGCAATGCCGGGCGTCTGCTCGCCGCCTGCGCGAAGCGCCTCCGCGCCGAGCTCCACGGCGCCTGCGTGGGCGCGGGCATGGAGCTTCCCGCCTTCGCGGGCCGGGTCGTGGCCGACCCGAACACCCACTTCCAGCTGCCCGAGCTCTCCCTGGGCCTGGTGCCCGGCGCCGGCGGTACGGTGAGCATCCCGCGCCGCATTGGCCGCCAGCGCACCGCATGGCTCGCGCTGACCGGCCGACGCCTCGACGTCCGAACCGCGCTCGAATGGGGCCTCGTCGACGAGATCGGTGACGTTCGTGGGTGATGTCGGTGAATGATGTGGGTGAGTGATGTTGGTGAATAGGGGGATCCTGGTGAATACTCAGCAGCACCCCACTCCTCGTGAGAGGCAATGCTGAACGATATACTCATCACCGCGGCGGGCGTAGCGATCCTCGTGACGGGCGGCGAGCTTCTCGTAGCGGGTGCGTCGCGGATCGCGCGAGGCCTGGGCGTCTCGCCCCTCGTAGTGGGGCTGACCGTGGTCGCCTTCGGGACCAGCGCGCCGGAGCTGGCGGTGAGCGTCGGCGCCGCTCTGCGCGACTCGGGCACGCTGGCCTTCGGCAACGTTTTCGGCTCCAACATGGCGAATATCGGCCTGATCGTCGGCGGCACGGCCCTGATTCGCCCGCTTCCCATCGAGAACGTCGTGATCCGCCGCGAGCTGCCCATGCTCCTGCTCTCGGTGGCGGCCGCCTGGGTGCTGGCCGGTGATTCTCTCCTCGGAGAGAAGGACGCCGTCTACACGCGCAGTGATGGCCTGGCGCTCCTGCTCTTCTTCGCGGTCTTCCTCTACTACACCATTGGCGAGTTCCTCGATCGCCGTGGCAACGGAAACGACAACAACAACGGCAACAGCGACGACTGCAGGAAAGAGGACAGGGCTGACGACGAGAAGTCCTGGAGCCCGAAGCGCGAGATCCTCTTCACCGTGGCGGGGCTCGCAGCCCTCGTCGGAGGCGCCGAGCTCACGGTGCAGGGCGGGATCGGCATCGCGCGGGGCCTCGGTATACCGGAGGTGATCGTCGGGCTCACCCTCGTCTCCGTAGGCACGAGCCTGCCCGAGCTGGTCGCAGCTGCGGTCGCCATGCGCCGGGGGCAGATCGACATCGCGGTCGGGGGCGCCGTCGGCTCGAACATCTTCAATACGCTGATGGTGTTGGGTCTCGCGGCCCTGGTTCGCCCCATCTCCATCCCGGCTGGCGGCTATCTCGATCTGGCCGCAACCGGGCTCCTCTCCCTGGCCTTGCTCCTCACCGCACGCACCAACAACCAACGCATCCTGCGTGCCGAAGGAGTGGTGCTGCTCGGGATGTACCTGGGCTACATGGTGGTGCGTACCCTGTTCTTGCAGCAGGGAGCCGCGGGGCTTCACTGACCGAACGCACACGGAGCGCGCACGAAGGAGAGCGGGTGCCGGGACCCATGGAAGGCGTAAAAGTGGTGGAGATGGGCGTCTGGGTGGCGGGCCCCGCCGCCGCGGGCATCCTGGCCGATTGGGGCGCCGACGTCGTGAAGATCGAGCCTCCCGGCCTGGGTGACCCGGCTCGCGGCTTCTCGAAGATGCTGGGCGCCGATCTCCCCTTCAATCCGCCCTTCGAGATGGACAATCGCGGAAAGCGCAGCGTCGCGCTCGACCTCGGGCAGGCAGCGGGGCGGGAGCTCGCCCTCGAGCTCATCGAGGGCGCCGACGTCTTCGTGACCAACATCCGCATGGCGGCCCTCGCGCGCCTGGGTCTCGACCCCGCGAGCCTGCTCGCCCGCAATCCCCGCCTCGTCTACGCCGCCATCACGGGCTACGGCATGGAGGGGCCGGACGCCGGCAAGGCCGCCTACGACATTGCGGGCTTCTGGGCGCGCTCGGGCATCGCGTCCGCGCTCACGGCTCCGGGCCAGAACCCGCCCTTCCAGCGCGGCGGCATGGGGGACCACTCCACCGGCGTGACCCTGGCGGGAGCCGTCTCGGCCGCGCTCTTCGCGCGCGAAAAGAGCGGCAAGGGGCAGCTGGTCTCCACCTCCCTGCTGCGCCAGGGCATCTATACCCTCAGCTTCGATCTGGCCATCACCCTGCGCTTCGGCGTCGTGGTGCAGACGGCGGACCGCAAGGCCATGTACAACCCGGCCATCAACAACTACCAGGACCGGGACGGCAAGTGGTTCTGGCTGGTGGGTCTCGACGGCGATCGCCACTGGCCGCCCCTGGCCCGCGCGGTCGGACACCCGGAGTGGATCGAGGATCCGCGCTTCGCCTCCGCACAGGACCGCACCGCCAACGCGGCGGAGCTCATCGCGCTGCTCGACGAGATCTTCGCGACGAAGAGCCGCGACGAGTGGTCCGGGATCTTCGACGCAGAGGAAGACCTGTGGTGGGCACCCGTGCAGACCATCGAAGAGGTTCTCGCCGATCCCCAGTTCCAGGCCTGCGGCGGCGCCGTCGCGGTGCCCGACGGCGAGGCCACCACCCTGCTGCCCGCGAGCCCCGCCGATTTCGCCGACACGCCCTGGGCGCCCCGGGCCATGGCGCCGGAGCACGGCCAGCACACGGACGAGGTCCTGGGCGAGCTCGGCCGCACTCCGGAGGAGATCGCGGCCCTGCGCGAGCGCGGCATCCTCGCCTGAGGGATTCGCTGGGCCGCGAGGCCGCGCTGCGCCCGGGCCTTTCCTGCTCTAGCCTGATCCACACGGAGGGCACCATGTTCCAGCTCTTTCGCCAGCCCCTGCGCGACCTCCTTTCCTGCATGGAGACCATTGCGCTCGCGAAGCGGCCGATCCCCTCCCTGTTCGCCACCTTCTGCGCCATGACGATCTTCATGTTCGTCTACGTTCCGATTCACGAGCTCCTCCACGCCCTCGGCTGCGTGGCGACCGGCGGGGAGGTCAGCGAGCTCCAGATCCAGGCCATCTACGGCGGCACCTTGCTGGCCGCGGTCTTTCCCTTCGTGGTGGCGGGCGGCGACTACGCGGGGCGGCTCTCGGGCTTCGACACCCATGGCTCGGACTTCGTCTACCTGGTCACCGTGCTCGCTCCCTACCTGCTCACGGTGCTCTTCGGCGTGCCCCTGATGCGGATGTGCAGCCGCCAGCTACGTCCCCTGCTCTTCGGGATCGCCTTCGTGCTCGTCGCCATCCCCTTCATCAGCATCCCCGGCGACTACTTCGAGGTGGGATCGATCGTGACGACCCGGGTCGCGAGCTGGGTCGTGGACGAGGAGACCGCGGGCGCCATCGAGGCGGTGCGCAGCGACGACGCCTTCAAGCTGATCGGCCAGCTCGCCGGGGAGCCCGGCGAGCTGGGGCTGGCCGACCACGTCCCCCTCGCCGCCGCGTTGATCGTCCTGTCCTTCGTGGTGTCGGTGCTGTGCGCGTTCCTCACCTACGCCCTCAGCGGCAAGCTGGCGGATCGGGTCGTCGGCCCCGAGGCGCCCGCCCGCCAGGCCGACCCCGGGCGCGACGCGGAAGCCGGCGAATGACGCGGCGCCAGGACAACGCCCGTGGATGAGCCGCGTCCAGCCGTGCACGGCGCAAAGAGCGCGCAGAGACTGCTGGTCGGCTTCTTCGTCCGCTTCATGCTCCTCTATGCGGTCCTCATCATGCCGTGGCCGGCCTTCGTGGAGGGCTACGCGGATGCTTATCGCTACGTGATGAACGGCGTCGCGCGGGACCTCCCGCTGGATCACAAAATCTGGCTGCGCCCCAATCCGAAGGCCGGCGCGATCAACGATTCACAGCTCATGCGAGGCGAAGGAGGCTCGAAGGCTTACGCCCACCCGCACAGCAGCCGCTACCCGGCTTACTCCACCACCGCCTTCTTGATCGCGCTGATTCTCGCGACTCCCACCGCGTGGCCCCATCGCCTGGCGTCGCTTCTCTGGGGCCTGCTGATCCTCGTCCAGCTCCTCGGTCTGCGCATGGTGATCACCTTCCTGATCCTCGACGTCGACGGCCCCCTGCCCTGGCAGAGTGCGCCACCGGCCAAGCCGACCGTCTTCGCGTCGCCGGCGGGCCGCGCGTCGGGCTCGTTGTGGTACGTCATCGCCACCGCGATCTGGGCGCTGCTCATGCTGCGCAGGCTGTACACGGAGACCATCGCGGCCAGGGTAAAGGGCGGGTGAGCCGAGGCGACGCTCAGCGCTTGGCGAGGATCAGATTCAGCCAGGGCTCGAAGAAGGCCGGGCTGATCTCCGGGCAGATCTGCGAGAGCAGATTCTGATAGCGCCCCTTGAGCGCCGTGCGCTTTTGCACCCAGCGCAGCGCCCGCAGGCCCGGCGTGTGGGTGTAGAGGCTGCTCACCACCTGCAGCTCCCGCATTGGGGCAAGAGCCAGCTCGAACTCGTGGTAGCTGATGCCGCGGCCGAAGCGCTGCAGGGCCAGGCGGTAGTCATCGGCGTCGCGGACCCCGGAGATGGTGCTGCGGAAGGCGGCCCGCGGGCTGCGCTCGCCGTAGTCCCACGCGAGCTCGTCGGGAAGCCAGTGATAGAAGGGCAGCTTCGCGGAGTGGTCGTCGAAGTAGTGCAGGCGATTGGGAGTCTCGACCACGGCCCAGAGGCCTCCCGGAGCGAGCATGTTCCAGGTGTTCGCCATTGCGACGCGGCGCTCTTCGTAGGTCATGTGCTCGAGGGCGGCGAAGAAGATCACGAAGTCGAAGCGCCGGTCCGCGAAGAGCTCGGCGACCTCCGCCGCGTTGGCGACGACGAAGTGGGGCTTCTGCCCGTGGGCCTCGCAGCGCTCCCGGGCCACGGCCATGTGGCGGCGGTTGAGGTCCACCGCGACCACGTCGGCGCCCTGCTCGCAGAGAGCCACGGTCGAAGATCCGGTGCCGCAGCCGATCTCGAGGATGCGCGCGCCGTCGAGGCGCCGGGCCGCATCGAGCCAGGGGATCACCCGGCGGCGATCGCTCTCGAGCCGCCCGCTCACCTGGCCTTCGAGATGCTGTCGTCCTTCTTCGCTGCGCAGGTAGCCACCGGCCTCGGGGCTGTAGAAGTTCTGCTCGAGGGACGCTTCGATACGCGCACGCGCTGGGTCGCCGATCTCGCTGAAGCGCGACGAGAGTTGTCGCGGCATGGGATAGAGGAAGCGATCGCCGAAGCGCCGCAGGGCGCGGCCCGCCGACATCACGGGGCCGGCTGCGGCTTGGTCTTGCAGACCCCGACGGCCGGGTACTGGGGATCCCAGCGGCCCCAGGGCATGCCGTTGTCTCCGCTCGCGAAGTAGAACTCGGGCAGATCCTCCTTCAGCTCTCCGCAGTGGAGGAGATCTTCCATGATTTCGTCGTAACGGGCGAAGTTGGTCTCGTAGGCGTCGAGGCCGAAGACCTCTCTGAGGGTCTTCTCGGTGTAGCACCAGCCCTTGGAGGGATCGTGGAACCAGTCCTCGTTCCGGGCGCCGCCGACGGTGATCGCCAGCTTGCCGCCGGGCTTGAGCACCCGCTCGAGCTCGCGGACGATGGCCTGCAAGTCGCCGAGCTCGTTGTGCTCGAGGGCGGAGATCGAGACGATGGCGTCGATGCTCCCCGTCTCCAGCTCCGAGAGGTGCCGGAGGTCGTGTTGCCAGAAGACGATGGAGCCCGAGTAGCGCGGCGGCGATGGACGAATGAGCCTGCGGGTGCGCTTCGCCTTCTCGACCCACTCGGGCGGAGACCAGAAGCGCCTGGGAGGAAGGAGGTCGCGCGCGGTAAGCGCCCTACGGGACGGCTCCTCGCCCCACCGGCTGCGCTCGCACCAGCCGTCGAAGTGCTTCCCCTCGTAGGGCCACCCCCCGAGATCGACGCTCAGCACCCGGGCGCCGCGCCGGGCCAGCCACCACTGCATCACGCCGTTGCCGCCCCCCGCGTCGAGCACCCGCATCCCGGGCTCGGGATCGAGCACCCGGGCGGCCCAGCAGAGATCCATGTAGTAGTGCCAGCCGCGGGCGACGGGCAGCTCCCCCACCACGGATCGCATCTCGCCGAGCAGCTCGGGCAGCTCCTCCATCAGGGAGGGCGCCAGGACTTCGATGGAGTCCAAGATCGATTCTCCAGTCGTTCGCGCCGGAGACGGCACGCTCGGGTTCGCCTCGTTCATCGGCAACTCATGGGCAGATCTGAAGCCAGGTGCAGCCGGCCCGCGGCCCAGCGGCGCCGTCGCGACGCCCGTCGCCTGCACGCCGGCTGCCGGCCTCAGAAACCGGCAGGAGGCGCCTTCGAACGCCGATCCGGCGGCGAAAAGCGCTCAGGATGAGGCCCGACTCCGCCGATTCTCGAAGGGTCATGGTTCCCCGCGAATTCTCACTCTGGCGCCGGCTCCGGCGCCAGGCCATCACCCGCCTGCGCGGCGCTCACGCCTACTGGCGCCACGAGGCTCGCTCGGCACCGGAGCTGCCCTCCTTGCGCTCGCTCAAGGGGTCGGGCCGGGGTCAGCGTTGCGTCATCATGGGCGGCGGTCCCTCCCTCAAGCGCTGCGACCCCGAGCTGCTCCGGGGTGAGGTGACCTTCGGCGTCAACGGGATCTACCTGATCGAGGATTGGCTCGGCTTCCTCCCCACCTATTACGTGGTCGAAGACGCCCTGGTGGTCGAAGATCGGGCCGAAGAGATCGGCCACCTCGAAGGGCCGGTCAAGATCTACTCGCCCATGTACCGCAAGCGGATCCCCGAGCACGGGGACCTCCGCTACGCCAGGATCCTCTACGACTACGCCGAGTACTCCGGCTTTCCGAACTTCAGCCACGATGCCGCGCGCTACATGTGGGTCGGCGGAACCGTGAGCTACCTCTGCTTGCAGCTCGCGTACTACATGGAGTTCGATCCCGTCGTCCTCGTCGGCTTCGACCACAGCTACGCGACTCCCCCCGACATCACCCGGGCCGAAAACGTCAACGAGTGGACGTCGAACTCCGACGATCCGAACCACTTCCACCCCGACTACTTCGGCAAGGGCAAGCGCTGGCACGCGCCACGCACCGACCGCATGGAGCTCGCCTACCTGCGCGCCGAGGAGGAGTTCCGCAAGGCGGGCCGGCGAGTCATCAACGCCACCGAGGGAGGGAAGCTCGAGGTCTTCGAGCGCGTGCCCTTCGACATGCTCTTTGCGGAGAAGAGGGTCTTTGCCGAGAAGAGGCCCTCGTGAAGGATCCCGTGATCAGCCTCTGCGTCTGCACCCTGGCCGGGTCCGGGCGCATCGAGGACACCCTCTGGAGCCTCTCCTGCCAGAGCGCCGACGCCGATCGCTACGAGATCCTGGTGATCGAGAACGATGCTGCGTCGGCCGAGGCCACCGGGAAGGTCGTCGCTGGACTGCGCGGCCGAGCGCGGGAGATCCGCCTGGTCGTCGAGCCCATGCTCGGCCTCTCCCACGCCCGCAATCGGGCCATCCAGGAGAGCCGGGGAGACTACGTCTTCTTCATCGACGACGACGCCACCGCCGCGCCGCGGCTGGTGGAGAGCTTCATCGACGCCATCGAGACCCAGTCGCCCGACGTCATCGGCGGCAACGTCCTGCCCCTCTTCGAGGTGATGCCGCCACCCGAGCTCGAATATGCCTGGTGGCCCCACTGGAGCCTCAAGCACTTCGGCGACCGGGATCGCTGGCTCGCCGAGGACGAGTACTTCCTGGGCACCAACGTAGGAGCCTCCCGCACGCTGCTCCTCGAGGAGGGTTTCGACGCCCGTCTCGGCCGCACCGGCGACGACCTCATGGGCGGCGAAGAGTGGTTCCTGGGCTCGCCCCGCTTTCGCCGCCGCTTCGTGAGCGGCGCCGTGGTCTTTCATCAGGTGAACGCCGAGCGCATGACGCCGGAGTACCTGGTCAAGCGGATGTACTACGGGACTCAGTCCTGGGCGAGGCACCAGGGACGATCGGGTGGTGTGCAGAAGCTCGCTGTGCACGAAGTCCTGCGCTCCCGGCTTCAGCGCTCGACCCGACAGCTGCGGCTCCTCGCACGCAAGCTCTACCTGGCCTGGCGCATCCGCCAGGAGCGGCGTCGCTTCATCCGGGAGCAGGTCGCACGCGCAGCGGGGCAGGCGAAATCGTGAGTCGAGACGAGCCTGTCGATCTGGCGAAAGAGGAGCCGCAGGATGCGGAGCTGCGGGATTTCCTGAAGCGCTTCCGCCTCGATCAGCCCACTCGGGTCCACGAGATCGCCGAGCGGAGCGCCCAGGCGGCCGCGGAAGCCGCGCCCGAGCGTGGGCCCGCGCGCTCTCGGGGCGGCATCCAGCCCCTGGTCGACTGGCACGACTATCCCCCCAACATCACCTTCGACCCGACGGGCCGCTGCAACGTGGTGTGCGAGATGTGCGACTTCCATCGCGTACGCAGCGACAAGGGCTGGAAGCTGCGGCAGATGCCCGAGCTCTCGCCCGAAGTGCTGCGGGCCCGGCTGGCCGAGAAGATCCCGATGCGCACGGTGACCTTCAGCGGAGGCGGAGCCGAGTTCTTCCTCAACAAGCGCTGGCCCGAGCTCATCGACGCGGCCCGCAGCCAGACCCGGGACATCGTGGTCCTCACCAACGGAACCACGCTGAACGAGAAGACCCGGCACCAGATCGTCGAGAAGCAGATCGAGAGCATCCGGGTCTCCTTCCACGGAGCCCGCGCCGAGACCGCCATGGAGATCATGCGCGGATCGCGCTTCGAGGACGTGAAGCGCAACCTCGCCGAGCTCGTCCGCCTGCGCGAGGCGCGCGCCCTCCCCTACCCGCGTCTCCACATCTCCTTCGTGGGCATGCGCAAGAACATCGACGAGTTCCCGGACTTCGTCGCCCTGGCGGCCGAGCTGGGCGCCGATTCAGTCACCCTGAGCAGCATGATGGAGCGCGACGCCGAGGGGATGGAGCACACCCGGGGCCAGAGCCTCGTAGGCGACCCCGAGCGGCTGCGCCGCAACTGGCGGGCCGGCTCGCAGATCGCCCGAGAGCGCGGCGTGCGGCTGCTCAGCAACGATCCCTACCAGAACCTGCTCGAGGGGAAGGAGCAGAGCGCGGGCATGGAGGACGACGAGCCCCACGCGCCCGTGACACCCGGCAAGACCAAGCTCTGCCTCTTCCCCTTCGACAAGCCCTTCGTAGGGCTCAACGGAAGCGTGGGCCTCTGCTGCTCCTCGACGGGCCGCAACGTCGAGATGGGCAACGCCGACCTCGCTTCCTTCCGGGCGGTCTGGCACGGCGAGAACTACTCGAGCCTGCGCCGCAGCCTGATCACGGGCGAGCATCTGCCCGACTTCTGCGCCCAGTGCCCGCGGGCACCCAACGTGCATCCGAAGACCATGGAGATCCACGCGGCCCTGCTCCACGCGCGCACGACCGGACGCGCCGCGGGCCTGTGGATCGCCCTGCGCAACGCTCGCCATCGGCGGCGCTACGTCGCGGAGCTCGCTGCCCTCAACATCCCGCGCGTGGGAATCCGCAGCGTGGCCCGGGCCGTCCTGATGCGCGGCCTGCGGCACTTCGGACTGGCGGGATAGGAAGGCGGATGGCCGAGACACCGATTACGCTCATCGAGCCCACGCGCAGCTTGACGCCTCTCCTGCTCCGCGAGTACTGGCAGTACCGCGACCTGCTCTACTTCCTCACCTGGCGCGACGTGAAGGTGCGTTACAAGCAGACCCTGCTGGGAGTCGGCTGGGCGGTCCTGGTTCCCCTTACCCAGATGCTGATCTTCGGCGTCATCTTCGGCAAGATCGCCAGGTTCTCGTCCGACGGACTGAATCCTTTTCTCTTCTATCTGTGCGGCCTCGTCCCCTGGCAGTACTTCTCCAACGCGCTCACCCTGTCGAGTGGCTCCCTCGTGGCTCAGTCCCACCTCATGACCAAGGTCTACTTCCCGAGGATCTTCATTCCCCTGAGCGCCTGTGTGGCGAGCGGGGTCGACCTGGTCATCGCCTTCGCGCTCCTGGTGGTCGTGATCCTCTGCCTCGGCATCGTGCCCGCATCGACCATCGTGCTGACGCCGCTCCTGGTTCTGCTCGCCTTTGCGAACGCCCTGGGAGCCGGCCTGGCGCTCAGCGCGCTGAGCGTGAAGTACCGGGACATCCGCTTCGTCGTTCCCTTCATCGTGCAGATCTGGATGTACGGCTCGGTGCTGCTTCCCTTCAGCCAGTTGCCCGAGCCGTGGGGGGCCTGGCGCTACCTCTACGCCGTGAATCCCATGGTGGGCATCATCGAGGGCTTCCGCTGGTCCCTGCTGCACCCCGCGATGGAAGGCGCCGGCCCGCCATGGCTGCTGCTCGCCATGGGGATGCCCGCGACCTTGCTGCTCGTGGCCACGGGGATCCGCGTCTTCCACCGCACCGAAAGGCAGTTCGCCGACACCGTCTAGGTGTCGCAGAGCTCGAGAGGCCATGCAGAGCGACATCGCGATCAGAACCCACGGGCTGGGTAAGTGCTACCGGATCGGAGAGGCCGCGGATCTCACGCTGAGCTTCCGCGAGGCCCTGGCCGGGGCCGCGCGCTCCCTCGGCGGGCGTCTTCTGCGGCGCGCCATGGCGACCGCGAGCGACTCGCCGTCAGCGGAAGCCGGCGACGGAGAGGAGTTCTGGGCGCTGCGGGATCTCGACCTCGAGATCCGGCGCGGCGAGGTGGTGGGCATCCTGGGACGCAACGGCGCGGGCAAGTCGACCCTGCTCAAGGTCCTCTCGCGCATCACCGCACCCACGACCGGACGCGCCGAGGTCCAGGGCCGGGTGGGATCGCTGCTCGAGGTCGGGACGGGCTTCCACCTCGAGCTCACGGGTCGTGAGAACGTGTATCTCAACGGCGCGATCCTCGGGATGCACAAGGCCGAGATCGAGGCGAAGTTCGACGAGATCGTGGAGTTCGCCGAGATCGGACGCTTCATCGACACGCCCGTCAAGCGCTATTCCAGCGGCATGCGCATGCGCCTCGGCTTCGCGGTCGCGGCCTTCCTCGAGCCGGAGATCCTCTTCGTCGACGAAGTGCTCTCGGTAGGCGACGCGGCCTTCCGCAAGAAGTGCATGGGCAAGATGGACTCGATCGCGGGGGAAGGCCGGACGATTCTCTTCGTCAGCCACAACATGGCCGCCATCTCGAATCTCTGCACCCGGGTGATCCTCATCGAGGAGGGCCGCTGCGTCCGTTCGGGTGCTCCCCAGGAGATGATCCAGCACTACCTCGACCGCTGCGCCGAGGAATCCATGGAGACGGCGCCCGGGGTCTTCGATCTCACCGAGCGGCAGAACGGCTACGGGGACCGCCAGCTCATCGTCCAGAAAGTGGAGCTGCTCGACCGCAACTTCGCGCAGAGAAGCGTTTTCGCGATGGGAGAGCCGCTCAAGGTGCGCGTCCACGTGGAGGGGCTCTCTGCGATCGCCGGCTCGACGGTCAGTCTCATCCTCAAGGATTCCCAGGACCAGTGGCTCGCCGATCTCAATTCTCTCATGAGCTGCAGGGGCATCAAGGAGCCGAGGACGCAGTCCGAGGTCGCGACCCTCGAGATCGAACGCCTTCCCCTCATGCCCGGCACCTACCACCTGGCGATCAGCATCGCCCGCGGCGGAGCGGCCGGAGTCGGGCGCCTGGATTTCGTGAATCGCGCCGCCGTGCTCGAGATCACCGAGGCCGACGTCTACGGCAGCGGCCACCCCATGAGCCACGGCCGCGGGCTCCTCTACCTGGAAGGCGCCTGGAGCATCGAGGGCAGTCTGGCGGATACGCCAGAGCCCGAAGAGAGCTGAGCGGCTCCGGCCCGAGGGCCCGCAGACGCTGGCGTCTCGCTCGTGCCCGCCTCAGCGCCCCTGGAAGCGCGGCGCTCGCTTCTCCAGGAAGGCGGTGATGCCCTCCCGGCCGTCCTCGCTCCTGCCCGAAGCCGCGATCCCGCGCGCTTCGAGCTCCATCTGGGTCTCGAGGCTCTCGTTGAAGCTGGTCAGGAGCAGCTTCTTCACGGTGCCGTAGGCGAGGGTGGCGCCCTGAGCGAGCTCCCGCGCCAGCTCCATGGACTGGTCCGCGAGCTCGGCGTCGGGCACGACGCGGCTCACCATTCCCCACTCGAGGGCCTCCGCGGCGGAGAGGCGGCGGTTCGTGAGCATGAGCTCCTGGGTCTTCCGCATGCCGATCAGGCGGGGAAGGTAGAAGCTCGAGCTGCCGTCGGGCGAGAGACCCGCTGCGGTGTAGGCCATGGTAAACTTTGCCGACTCGCCGGCCAGCACGAGGTCACCCGCCACCGCGAGGCTCATCCCCGCCCCCGCCGCCATTCCGTTCACCGCTGTGATGAGCGGCGCGTCCATGCGCGCGAAGCGCGAGGTTGCGGCATGCAGGTAGGTGGTGATCTCCTTGAGGCGCGTCGATATCTCGTCGCCGTAGGCCGCGAAGCTCTTCAAGTCGCCGCCCGCACAGAACATCTTGCCCGCGCCGGTGAGCACGACAGCACGCACCTCCGGCCGCTCATCGCACTCGAGGGCGGCGTACATGAGCTCCCGGGCCATCTGCATGTCGAGACCGTTGGCGGCCTTGGGGCGGTTCAGGGTGATGCGCGCGACGGCGCCCTCGATCTCGAAGAGAATCTGCTCGTAACTCATCGTCATGCTGTCCTTTCGCCTGGGGGCGCGGAGTGTATCGGAGCCAGCGAGGGCCTGCCCGACGCAGCGAAGGCGTGATCGACGCCGGCACGACCTTCGCCTTCACCCTCACCTTCACTTTCACCTTCGCCCTGATCGCGCGCTGAGTTCGTCCAGCAGCTCGAAGGAAGCGAGGTCTTCCAGGGCGTCGCCGGTGCGCTGCATGGCGCGGCGCGCCACGGCCTCGGGTTGCAGGCCCGGCGTCGCCGCCGTCACCGAGGAGGCGATCCAGACATAGAGGGCGTGGCCCCGGTAGCGGCGCCACATCTCCTGCCGGTCGAGGTGGCTCCGGGGGACCCCACTTCGCTCCAGGACCGAAAGGTAGAGCTCGATGAGCTCGTCCTGATGGGCCCGACGCAGCTCGGTGTCCAGCGAGTTGACCAGGAAGTAGCCCACGTCGCGAATCCCCTGGCTGCGCTGGGGCATCTGCCAGTCGAGCAGCCCCGCCTCTTCGCCGTCGAAGTACATGTTGCCCACGTGACTGTCCCCGTGGATCAGGGTAAGAGGCCCTTCGGACCAGTAGTCCTCCAGCAGCTCCCGCTGCTCGCTGATGCGGTGGGCGTTCTTGCATACCACCTCGGGCAGGAGGTCGCGATGCCGCGCGATGGCGGGATCGTTCGCGCGTGCACTGATCATACGCTCGACACCGCGGTGGGGATTGTTGCGCCGGGATTTCACCCACGCGAGGTCACCCGCGAAACGCGGCGACTCCCAGAAAGCGGCGTGGAAGCGCGCCAGGTTTCGAACCACCGCCCGCACCTCGTCCAGGGAGAGCGGGTCGTCGATGGTCGTGAAGCGGCAGCCGCGCTCGGCCAGATCCTCGAGCAGGATGACGAAGCGGCCGCCCCCGGGCGCGACCCGAGCGCAATAGGCTCTGGGCGTGGGGGTGGGAACCGAGTCCCGAATGTCGCGGTAGAAGCCCACCTCGCCGAGGCCCAGCTGCAGCACGCCCGTGAAGAGCCGGGTGCCGAGGCTTGCCGGGGTCGTCTTGACGAAGAGGCGCCTGGGCGGCTCCCCCGCGTCGCCTCCCTCGCTCTTCTCGCTGTAGCTGAGCTCGATGCGCGCGCGGGTGGTGGTACCCGAGTGTCCGCCGACCCGTCTCACGCTTCCCACGACGGCTCCCGGGAAGCTGGCCTGCAGAGCCTCGCTGAGCCAGGCCGCATCGATGTCGTCGACGCTGCCCGGAATCCCGTCGCGGCGCGCCACGTAGCCCGCCAGTGCCCGGTCGTGGGCCATCCAGGCGAGCTGCTCGCCCGTGCGCAAGACGAAATCGCTCAGGTCGCTCATCGCGCGAGGGTAGCGGGCGGGCCTCGGGACTGCCCGAGCGGCTGCTACGACTCGGCTCCCCGCGCAGCGGCCGCCCCCGCCTCGTCCTCGCGATCCCGCACCAGGAAGTCCGAGCGTTGCGCCGAGCGCAGAGCCTCGAGGTCGCTGCTATTCGCCTTCACGACGAAGGGGTTGCCGTCGGCCTTCACGAAGGTGAAGGAGCCTTCATCGGCACCGACCACGTAGCCGCCGGCGAAGCTCTGGTCCGACTCCACGGCCGACCAGGTGACGGACACGCGACCGTCGAGGGCATACTGAGGCAGGGCCTCGATGCCGACGGGCTCGCTCATGTTCAGCTTGGTGAGCGCCTTGATGAGCGCGTCGACGGCCGCTTGATCCACCTCGGCAGCGCCTTCGAGACCTTCGAGGACCCAGCCCACCTCGTCCCGCACGAAGGTGAGCGTGCCCTTCCCGTTCGTCACGGTGAGCGTGCTCAGGGTCGCGGCATCGGTGTCGACGTAGCTCCTGTCGTAGTAGGCGTCACCGCGATCTTGCAGCGACCACTCGGAGAGTCCCTTGGCGACGTAGACCTCCGAGGCATCGGCCTCGCGTACGTGGACGCTGTCGCGCGCCGCGGCGCCGATCACCAGCTCGATCTCCGCGCCGTCTCCAGCGACGATGACGACGCGCTTGCCGTACTCGTCCTCGCCGACCTTCAGGGCATTGTGACTGGTCTCGCGAGTCGCGATGGGCGTCGTGACCCGCAGCGCGAGGAGACTGTCGAGGAGCTCGTCGACCTTCTCCGGGTTCGCGGGATAGCCGGACGCAGACGCGACCTTCCAGTCTCGGCCTTCCCGCACGAGGCGAACGCCCTCTCCGTCGCCGGAGGCCTCGACGCGCAGCTCCTGGATCGCATCGGATTCGAGCTCGAAGAGGGGGCGGGGAGCCAGGGCCGAGTGATCCCGAGGCCACCACGTCATGGCAACGAGAGCCAGCTGAAGAACGAAGAGCAGCGCGAGAACCTTGTGTGAGCTCATGATCGGCCCTCCCCTGCGAGCGTGACAATGGGCTTCGCGTTGCGCCGAAGCCGGCGCGGAACGATGGAGATCACCAGCAGTAGCAGTGTCACGAAGGCGTAGTTCGCGATCTCCCAGGTGCGGGCTTCGCCCGGCTCCATGGGACGCAGCGTGTGCGCGAATGCGCCGCTCGAGCGAATGGTGAGGAGATCCGTATCCTCGACCGCCCAGTCGACCAGATTCTGGACCAGCTGATAGTTGCTGCGGTGAACCTCACCCGTGAAGCTGCCTGCGAGCTGCAGCAGCAAATCGGAGACCATCTCCGACGAGCCGAGCACCACCAGCTGCGCGTCGGGCAACGACTCCTTGAGGGTCCGTCCCGTAGCGTCGCCGCCGGCCTCAGCGCCCCCGCCTTCCCCGAAGAGGGGCGAGGGCCGCTCCGCGAAGGCGCTGGGGAAGCGTCCGCCCAGGGCAACGCCCAGCGTCCGCGATTCGCCCGCGGCGCCCGGGGCAAAGCCGCCATCGGGGTAGCGGCGGAAGTCGGGCTGGATGTCGGCGCTGGTGTTGAGCCAGCTCTCGTCCGAGCTCGCCAGGAGCACCTTGGATTCGATTCCCTCGGCGGCGTTCACCCGCAAAGGCGAGGACCAGGGGGCCGTGACGCTCGGCAGCCCCGAGAGCGCGGGCACCTCTTCGTTGAAGCCGTCGCTGCGGATGTCGACGAAGAAGGGATAGGGGATGAGCTGGATCCGCTGCATGCGGAAACCGCCCCGCTCCTCGGTCACGGGAATCGGGAAGGGGGCGTTCTGGCTATCCATCACCAGGGCGGGCTCGACCTCCACGCCCCAGGCCTCGAGCAGGCTGAAGAGCGCCGGCGCGGCCTCGCTGACGGCCAGTCCGCCGCGCTGGGAGTCCACCGCGTAGCGGCCCGCCAGGGCGATCACCCGGCCGCCGCGCATCAAGTACTGATCCAGCGCAAACTGCTCGTGCTCGCTGAGGGCGCCGGCCTTGCCCACCACCAGCACGTCGACGATGTCGGGCACGATGCCGCTCGAGAGATCGAGTCGCTCCACCTCGTAGTCTTCCTCGAGGAAGCGCTGCAGAACCTGGTAGTCGGGCTGGGGCGCAGGTGGCTGGAACTGGGGCGGGAGCTGCGGGTTGCGCGGAGGTCCCGCCGGCGTCTCGGTGAGCAGGCCGATGGTCTTGAGCTGCCCCGGCGTGGCGCGGCGGACCGCCGCCTCGAGCGCCTGCTCGATGTCGGCCTCGCTGAGCTCGCTGCGCGGCAGGATGCGCTGCACCTTGTCGCCGCTCTCCACCACCAGATCGAGGTAGAAAGTCTGGCGGCCGAAGAGGTCGACAGCGAGGGGCCGGATGCCGTAGCGGCCATCCAGCTCCTCCTGCAGCTGCGCGTTACCGGCCGGATCGACCTCGGCAAACACGAGCTTGCCGTCGCTGCGCGCCGCCAGCGTGTCCGCCACCCCGCGGATGCGCCCCGGCAGCTCGGCGAACTCCTCGGGCATCTGGCCGGGCGTGGCATAGAGGGTGACCGTCGCGGGCTCGGGCAGCCGCGCGAAGATCGACTCCATGCTCTGAAACTCCTGGGAGACCCGCTTGATGGTGCGGGTCAGGTCGTATTCGAGATTGCGCAGGCGCACGTCGATGTCACTCTGGTCGGCGCGCACCTCGATGAGCTGGGCGAAGCTCAGAGTCTCGTACTGGTCCGCATAGCGCACCAGAACGTGGAAGTAGGAGTTTACGACGGCCTGCTCGTGGCGATCGGCGACCTGGAAGGGAACACTGCGAATTCCGTACTGCTCGCTGAGCTCCTGCTCGAGCTCCTCGTCGGCGTTGGGATCCGCGAAGGAGACGCGCACCTTGCCGTCCCCTTGCACCTCGTACTCCGCCAGCAGATCACGAATCTGGGGCACCAGCGGCGCGAGCAGGGGATGGGTGCGCGCGGAGAAGAAGCCCTGGATCTCGAGGGGCTCCTCCAGGGCCGCAAGGGTCTGACGCGTCACGGCGCTCACCGAGTATTCGCCGCCCCGGGTCAGGTCGGCCCGGGCACGCTTGACGGGCGTCAGCCAGACGTTGCACGCGATGACGTTGACGCCCGCCAGGAGGACGAGCAGCGCCAGGGCCCGGGCCCGCGGCCGACCCCCTTTGGAGTGGACGTCGACCCGATCGAGTTCGAGGAAGTACCAGTTGAGGGTCAGGAAGAAGGCCGCGAGTCCGACGTAGTAGACGAGATCGCGCAGATCGAGGACACCGCGCTCGATGCTGGTGAAGCGGGAGCCCGTCCCCAGGGCGCGTAGCAGGTCGGCGCCGCGATTGCCGAAGAAGGCGGTCACGACGTCGCTACCCAGCAGGTAGATGGCGCCGCCGATCACCAGGGTGAGCATGAGGGAGACGACCTGGTTGTCGGTGCGCGCGCTCACGCAGAGCCCGATGGCGAGATAGGTGGAGCCCAGCAAGAGGGCTCCCAGGTAGCCGCCCACCACCGGCCCCCAATCGAGATCGCCGATCAGAGAAACCATGATGGGGATCGGAAGCGTGAAGGCGAGCGCCAGAGCCACCAGGGCCACGCCGGCCAGGAACTTCCCGAGCACCATGTCGCGGGTCGTCACGGGGAGCGTGAGGAGAACCTCGAGGGTCCCCATCTTCCGCTCCTCGGACCACTGGCGCATGGTGATGGCCGCAACCAGGAAGATCAGCAGCAGGGGCAGCCACTCGAAGAGCGGCCGCACGTCGGCGATGTTGCGCGCGAAGAAGGCCGAGCTGCCGAAGAAGCTGAAGAGAGTCGAGAAAAGGAAGATACCCAGGAAGATCACCGCGACCGGCGATTGGAAGTAGCTGCGAAACTCCTTGCGGGCGACGATTCCGATCGAGCTCATGCCGCCTCCCTTCCCTGCTTGCCCTGCTCGGTCTTCTTGGCCTGCTTGGCCTGCTTGGTAATGTGCTCCTCCTGCAGCTCCTTGAATACGCTCTCCAGGGTGCGCTGCTCGGGCGCTACCGAGGCCAGGGGCCAGCCCGCCTCACGGCAGGCGTCGATGAGGCCCGCGACGGGAGGGCGCTCACCCTGCCACGCCGCGCTGAAGGCCCTGTGGCCGGGGCTACGGGGGTCGTCGCCGTGACAGCGCACGGAGACGACGCCGGGAACCTGGCCGAGACGCCGCTCGACCTCGTCCGCGGCGCCGTCGACGGAGATGGCTACGGCGTGGCTCGAGAGGATGTCCGCGAGGGAAGAGTCCGCGGCCAGCTGCCCCTCGATCATCACCAGCACCCGGTCGCACACGGCTTCGACCTCCTGGAGGATGTGGGTGGACAAGATGATGGTGCTGCGCTCGCCGAGGCGCACGATGAGGTCGCGAATGGCCTGGATCTGCATCGGATCGAGACCGTTGGTGGGCTCATCGAAGACCAGGACATCGGGCTGGTGAAGGATCGCCTGGGCGAGGCCGACCCGCTGGCGGTAGCCCTTCGAGAGCGTTCCGATGGGGTCGAGGATGCGCTCCTGGAGGTCGGTGGCGAGGACGGCCTCGCGGATCGCTTCGTCGAGCTCCGACCGCTCGATGCCGCGCAGCTCCCCGATCATGCGCAGGTATTCCTGAACGAGCATCTCGGGGTAGAGCGGCGCGTTCTCGGGCAGGTAGCCGATCTGCTGCTGGACCCGGGTGCGCTGGGCAAGTACGTCGCAGCCACCGACGCTCACGCTGCCGCTGCTGGGCTCGAGGTAGCCCGTCAGGATCTTCATCACCGTGGTCTTGCCGGCACCGTTGTGGCCGAGCAGCCCCACGATTTCGCCGCGCTGGATCTCCAGGGAGACGTCATCGACAGCGACGAGGTCCCCGTAGTTTCGCGTCAGATTCTGGATCGTGATCATACGCCTTCGCTCTCCTCTGCCGACTTCTCTGCCGGACCTCTCTGCCGGACTTCTCTGCCGGGTCCGTGTCGCGTCCGCCGCGCCGGCCCGGGAGATCCTCGGGCCCCTGCGCTGCGGTCGGCTTTGCTAGCACTCCTGCACCGATCTTCAAGCCTTCGAGCAGCGAAGCCCGAGCCCGGGCCCCGGGTTCAGGGGTCAGGAGTCAGGAGTCAGGGGACCGCCTGCGCGGGATTCGACACCGGGACGCCCGCGGCGGTTCGCTTCGCGAGACGATCTTCTATCGTGGAGCAGGCCGGCACCGCCGGACGCAGAGGGAGTCGCCATGCACGGCTTGGGAGACCTGCGCGTCGTCGACTTCTCGAGCCACATCGCCGGGCCCTACTGCACGAAGCTCCTCGCCGACGCGGGGGCGGATGTGGTCAAGGTCGAGGGGCCCGAGGGCGATCCCCTGCGGCGCTGGTCCGCCACCGGCGCCGACCTGGCGGGCGAGGATTCGGCCCTCTTTCGCTTTCTCAACGCGTCCAAGCGCTCCGTGGTGGGCAGGCCCGGCGACCCCGCGATCGTCGAGCTGATTGCGGATGCCGACCTCGTGGTGGAGGACCTCGCCGCCGACGTGATCGACGCGGCGGAGCTCACTGCCCGCTTGCCCCGGCTCACGCTCCTCTCCATCACGCCCTACGGTCGCACGGGCCCCTGGGCGCAGCGCCCGGCGACGGAGTTCATCGTCCAGGCCGAGTCCGGATCCATCGGATCCCGGGGCCTGCCGGGCCAGGAGCCCTTCCAGGCGGGCGGCCGCATCACCGAGTGGATCGGGGGCACCTTCGGGGCGGTCGCCGCCCTGGCCGCGGTACAGCGTGCCCGGCGCAGCGGCCGGGGCGAGATCGTCGATTTCTCACTCCTCGAGGTCATGAACTACGCATCGAGCAACTTCATCGAGCTGGCCTTCCGGCTCCTGGGCGTACGGCTGGAAGGGCCGGCCCAGTCCGTCGAGACCCCCTCGATCGAGCCCACGGCCGATGGCTACGTGGGCTTCTGCACCAACACGGCCCAGCAGTTCTCGGACTTCCTGCTGCTCATCGAGCGCCCGGACCTGCGCGAGGACAAGGCCCTCTTCCAGGTTCACGGCCGCATGCAGCGCTTCGGCGAGTGGAACGAGATCGTCCACGCCCACACGACGCGGCACAGCACCCAGGACCTCATCGATCGCGCCAGCCTGCTCCGCATCCCTGTTGCCCCCGTGAACAACGGCGAGACCGTGCGCAACCACGAGCAGCTGGCCGCCCGCGAAGTCTTCTGGAAGGACCCGAGCGGATGCTTCCTCCAGCCGCGCCCTCCCTATCGCATCGACGACCAGAGCCCTCCGCGGCCCCGGCCAGCGCCGCGGCTGGGCGAGCACACGGGAAGCATCGAGGCCCGGGAGGCGCGAAGCGAGGCCACCGGCTCGAGCTCCGCGGAGGAAGCGGGGCGGCCCCTTCCCTTGAATGGCCTGCGGGTGCTCGACCTGACCGCCTGGTGGGCGGGTCCGTCGGCGAGCCACATGCTCGCGACCCTGGGCGCCGAGGTGATCCACGTCGAGTCCATCCAACGCCCCGACGGCATGCGGACGACGGGAGGCATGATGAAGGGCCGGGTCGAGGACTGGTGGGAGTACAGCGCCTTCTTCCTCTCGGCCAACACCAACAAGCGGGGCATCACCCTCGACCTCACACGGCCACGCGGCGTCGAGATCGCGAAGAAGCTCGTCGCACACTCGGACGTGTTGATCGAGAACTTCACGCCGCGGGTGATCGAGAACTTCGGCCTCGACTGGCCGACCGTCCACGCGCTGAACCCCCGCACCATCATGGTGCGTATGCCAGCCTTTGGCCTGAGCGGTCCGTGGCGGGACAACACGGGCTTCGCCCAGACCATGGAGCAGATGACCGGCCTCGCCTGGGTAACGGGTCATCGCGACGATCAGCCCCGGATTCAACGCGGCCCCTGCGATCCCCTGGCCGGCATGCACGCCACCTTTGCGCTGCTCGTCGCTCTCGAAGAGCGGGAAGCCAGCGGGCGCGGAAGCCACGTCGAGTGCACCATGGTGGAGGGAGCCCTCAACGCCGCGGCGGAGCAGCTCATCGAGTTCACCGCCTACGGAGCGCTCATGCAGCGGGACGGCAACCGCTGCCCCGAGGCTGCGCCCCAGGGTCTCTACCCCTGCCGCGGGAGCGAGCCGGGCCGGGAGCGCTGGCTCGCCCTGTCGGTGGCAAGCGACGCCCACTGGGCAGCGCTGCAGCGGGTGATGGGTCACCCCGGATGGGCTCGGGACGCGGCATACGCGAGCCTTGCGGGCCGCAGGGCCGCCCACGACGCCATCGACGCGGGGCTGCGCCCCTGGATCGCCGAGCGCGAGCGCGACGCGCTCATCGCCGAGCTCGTCGCTGCCGGCGTGCCGGCCGGCCAGGTGTGGAATCCGAGAGAGAGCAGCCTGCACCCGCAGATCGCCGCCCGGGGCTTCTACGAAGAGGTCCGCCACCCCGTCGCCGGCGTCCAGCCCATCCCCAGCGTGCCCTTCCGCTATGCGAGCGTCGAACGCTGGGTGCGCAGCCCGGCGCCCACCCTCGGCCAGCACAATCGCGAGGTCTTGCAGGAGCTGGGCATCCCCGACCCTGAGATCGAGGCCCTGGCGGCCGAGGGGGTGATCGGGCAGCGGCCCGAAGGTGCGTGAAGTAAGCCCGAGGAGCGCGGCTAGTGGAGCAGCAACCCGAGCTGCGCGTGGCGCCGCACGAAGATGCTCTTCACGTACTCCGGCGGACGCTCGGGGTCGAGCTCGAAGGAGCGACTGGCGCCGAGGAGCTCCTCGAGGATCACCCGCACCTCGAGCCGCGCAAGGCGCGCACCGACGCAAAAGTGCGTCCCCCGGCCAAAGGAGAGATGGTCCCGGCCGTTGGGGCGCTGCAGGTCGACGGCATCGGGGCGCTCGAACTGCTCGGGGTCGCGATTGGCCGCCGCCCACATGAGCATGATGTGGGATCCTTCCGGCAGATCGACGCCTCCGAGGCGGGTGGCGCGCTTGACTGCGCGGTAGTGCCCGAGAAAGGAAGGCTCGAGACGAACCGCCTCTTCGACGAAGGCCGGTATCAAAGAGGGATCGCGGCGCAGCTCGTCCTGGAGCGTCGGCTGCTCAGCCAGAATGCGCACCGAGCTGCCCGTGAGGCTCGAGGTCGATTCGCCTCCAGCGCCCACCAGCACGACCAGAATCGAGACCGCGGTCTTCGCGTCGATCAGGCCCTCGCGAACCCCCGTGACGAGCTCTCCGATGACACCAGGCGCCGTCTCGCCAGCCGGAGCGGCCAGGGCCCGCTCCATGTGCTGCGCGAGATACACCGCCATCTGCCCCGTCTTCGCCGCCACCTCGCCCATGCGCTCGCTGGTGGTCGTGCCCGCGAGGATCTGCGTCCCCAGCATCGCCCAGCGCAACAAGCGGTCGACGTCTTCGAGGGGCAGCCCCACGACGTACGCCATGGCGCGGGTGGGCAGGGGATTGGCGACTCTGTGGATCCAGTCTCCCCGGCCCGCCTGCAGCAGCGGCTGCATGAGCTCCTGCGCCCATTCCCGCAAGGTGGGCTCGAGACCGGCAATGATCTTCGGAGTCACCTGGGGGAGAACGAGCTTGCGATGCACCGCGTGGGAGGGCTCGTCGGCGTTCGCGATGGCGTCCACGGTGCCGCCGAGGCTCGCGAGATCGAAGACCGCGGGCCGGCCGTCGGCGCCGGTCATCAGCACGCCAGTCAGATTGGCGGAGAAGTCCTCCTCGCGCTCGAGGGCCTCCTCGATGAGCGGCCTGCTGGTGACGAGATGAACGGAGGTTCCCGGCACGGGGTAGACGGGCGCGGTCTCGCGCAGTCGAGCGTAGAAAGGATGCGGGTTCTCGAGAACCTCGGGTGCCAGGAGGTTGCCCTCGACCGCGGCTCGCTGCGCGGCTTGCGGGCCCAACGTCGGAATTCGTGCGTCCGCCATCGACTCCTCCGATTTCGAGCGCTTCCGGGCGCATCCTTGTGCGCGCTCCCCCCAGTCTTACAATAGAGAGCCCCAGAGGTCGAATGGAGTCCGCCGCCGTGCCACGCCGAAGCAGCTTCGCCATGGTCCTGACTGAGCGGCGCACACTCGAGGCCCGGGACCTCCCGATCCCGGACATCGGTGACGATACGGCGCTGCTGCGGATCGATGCCTGCGGGATCTGCGGCAGCGATGTCGAGCAGTTCGAGGGCGTCCTGCGCACCCCCACACCCGTGGTGCCCGGCCACGAGCCCCTGGGCACCATCGAGCGCATCGGCGACGCCGCGGCGCGGCGCTGGGGCGTCGACGTGGGCGACCGCGTGGCCGTCGAGACCATGCTCTCCTGCCGCTTCTGCGCCGCGTGCCTCGCGGGTCGCTATCACCTCTGCGCGCGCCGGCGCATCTACTCCTACATCCCGCTCTCCGAGGAGCCCGGACTCTGGGGCGCGTACTCGCAGTACATGTTCCTCGACCCGGGCAGCATCGTGCACAAGGTCGACCCGAGCCTCCCGCCCGAGATCGCGGCGCTCTTCAACCCGCTGGGCGCCGGCTTCCGCTGGGCGGTGGAGATTCCGCAGACGGGTCCAGGCGACACGGTAGTCATCCTGGGGCCGGGCCAGCGCGGACTCGCCAGCGTGCTCGCGTGCCGCGAGGCCGGAGCGGCGAAGATCATCGTGACCGGCCTCGAGGCCGATGCGCGCAAGCTCGCCCTGGCCCGGGAATTCGGCGCCGACGCCACCATCGACGTACAGAACGAGGACGTCGCGGAGCGCGTGAAGGAGCTCACGGGCGGCCGCGGAGCGGACGTGGTGGTGGAGGTCTCCGCCTATGCGACCGAGCCCATCACCCAGGCCATCGACGTTGCGGCCGTTGGCGGCACCGTGGTGCTGGCCGGCGTGAAGGGCTTCAAGGCGATCCCCGATTTCGTGTCCGACAAGGTCGTCGTGAAGGAGCTGTCGATCCACGGCGCCATCGGCGTCACCTCTACGGGCTACAGCAATGCGATTCGTCTGCTCGAAGCCCGCAGCCATCCTGTGGAACGCATGCACACCCACGACTTCGCCCTGCCCGAAGCGGAGCTCGCGATCCGCACACTCGCGCGGGAGATTCCCGGGGAGGAGTCGATCCACTCCTGCCTCATTCCGCAGCACTGACCGACTCGCGGCCCGAGCGCCGCGGGACGACGAACAATAATCAACAATAATCAACAACAACTAACAACAACTAACAACGACGAAGAGGATGCAGCATTGAGCAAGGAGATTCGCGGCTGGGTGGAGGATTCGGGCTTCGGCGCCTCGCTCGGGGTGAAGCTGGACGATGTGTCGGAAGGCGCGGCCCGGCTGCTGCTCCCCTTTGCCGAGCGCAACAGCAACCCGGGCCAGGCACTCCACGGGGGCTGCGCGGCATCCCTCGCGCTGATCGGCGCCCAGACGGTGACCCGGGCCACCCTGGGCCGCGACGCGGGTCCCTATCACACGGCCGGCCTCCAGGTGAACTATCTGGCCGCGGCCATCGGCGAGGACGTGATCGCCGACGCGACTCTGCTCCGGCGCGGCAAGGAGCTGTGCTTCGTCGAGGTGGACGTCGCGACCCGGGCGGGAAAGTCCATCGCCCACGTGACCAGCATGGTGCGCGGACGCTTCGGAGCCAGGGCGGCCGAGCGTTTCGCCGCCGCGGGAGACGACGGCGCCGGGGACCCGGGGCCCATGGGGCCCCACGTCTCGGAGCTGCCATTCTGCATGGAGCGAGGGATGGGAATCGAGCACATGACGAACGCGTGCGCGCGCGTCGTCATGCCCTGGAGCGAGAAGAACGCCGATGGCGAAGGCGGCGTCCACGAGGGCGCCGTCCTCGCCCTCTTCGACACCACCGGCGCCATGGCGGCCTGGGCAGACGTGGGCCCGGGCCCCTACAGGGCCTCGACGCCCTCGATCCAGGCGCAGATCCTCGCTCCGCCTCCCCGCCAGGACCTGGTCGCGTACGGCAAGAGCGTGCAGCGCGATGGCGACCTCTTCTGGAGCGAAGTCGAGGTGGCGGGGAGCGACGGCGAGCAGGCCGCCACGGTGATTGCGCGGGGGACGGTGATCTATCGGATCGTTACCTGAGCCGAGCGGGCTCCAGCGCGATCGGCGCGCGACCGCATCTGCAACATGCACGATCCAGAACATGACGATCCAGATCTTCCACAGGAGTTGAGGACACAGAGTTCTCCGTTGATCTCGCCTTCCGCCCCCGACCATGAACGGCATGACGGCGCCGGGATCTCTGATGTGCATGATCGGCGATCTGGGGGCCGGTCCTCGAAGACCGGTAGGGGGAGCCCGTCCTACTTGAATTACCTTGCGGGCCGATCGTCTCCGTTTTCGGTCGAAGCGTGTCACTGACGCCAATCGCATGCTCCTACTCACCCTAGGCTTCACGCTCGAGACGCTTTGCTGTGCCGCGAGGCCGCAGTACGCTTCGCCTTTCATCGCCGCCGCGGCTCGTTGGCCTGACGGTGGTACAGGCCAACGGACCGTCCACGACGAATAAGGAGGAGCGTCCCCATGAACTCGCAGATTCGAGCCTTGCGCTCGGCGATCGCGATCACTCTCTTCAGCACGGCGGCGTACGTCAACACGGCTGCTGCTGAGTCAGGCGACTATGTGTACAAGCAGAGCTTCATGCCGAGGGAAACGGTTGAGATCGACCTATCGACAACCGCTCTCTTCGTTACCGACCCTCAGAACGACTTCTTGTCCGAGAAAAGTCCTGCCTGGGGACTGGTCGGCCCGACGGTGACGAAGCACCAGGTCGTTCAAAAGGAGAAGAAGCTGAAGGCGCTCGCGAAAAAGATCGGCATCCCGGTCTTCTACTCCACCCATATGTACAGGCCGAAGGACTTCAAAGACTGGAAGAGCTTGAACGGCATCGACAAGATCATGTTCGAGAACAAGATGTTCTTGGTGGGCACCTTTGTGCATGACTATCACCCGGAGCTGAAACCGGACAGCAACACGGTCGTCATGAATCCGCACAAGGGGTTGAGCAACTTCTGGTCTGGCGATGCCGTCATCCAGCTAAGGCAGTACGGAATCGAGACAATCATCTTGTACGGCATGTCTGCAAACATGTGTATCGAGTCGCACGCCCGAGATGCAATCGAGAACGGTTTTGATTTGATCATCGTCGCCGACGCCACCGCCGCGGCAGGAGATGCTGCATACGAAGCAGCTCTTACCAATTTCGAGTTCCTCGCTCACGAGGTCGTGACCACCGAGCAGATCATCAAGAGACTGAAGAGCGCAGAGAAGTGATCTGAACCGCCTCGGGTCATCGCCACTGGCGTGACGACGGGCACAATCCGCTCAGAATCTCGGCTCCATCGAAGCGCAGAATCTGGTGTCGTTCTGGTGCCGTCCGCCCTGCTCCTGGATCCACTCTCCAGCGAACACTCCGGGTCTGCCGGCGCTCACTCCCCACGGCGCCAGGGCCCTCGTCGACGTCGCAAGGAGCGGCATCGAGCGGACGCCCATCCGCCCGATGCCCTCCCTGGCGCATCTTGTCTCGCTGGCCTCGGGCCGCGCGAGCTCCTAGCGCGGCTCCGTCAGCTCCAGCGTCTCCAGCTCCGGATCCTGGAGGATGTGCCCCCGCTTGAAGGGGAGCTTCACCCAGCCCTCCTGAGAGAAGAGCTGCGTCAAGTCCGAGAAGTGCGGGCTGTCGGGATCCGTGGACTGCGAGTAGGTGACGAGGGCGCGCGCGTCGGGCGAGGGCCCCTCCTTCCACGACACCGTCTGGATGTAGCTCGAGCCCGCAAAGATGGGCGTGTAGCCCACGCCGTCGATCAAGCCGCCCGACGAGATCGCGTTGTAGACCCCGGACCCCCCCGAGCCTCCGTGGATCGGAATGATCGAGCCATCCCCCCGCGTGTCGAAGTGCACGTCACCCCAAGCGGCGTCGAGCGGGATGCCCGCGTCCGCGAGGCGCTGGACCGCAGACCCCAGATCTGCCATCGCCTGGCTGCGAACCGCCGGGTCGCCGACGTTCAGGTCACGCGGCGTGTTGACCGGGTCGGATGCGTCGAAGGGCACGGCCCAGAGGCTGGGGGTGTCGCGTACGCGGCTCCAGAACTCCCGCCAGATGTGCGGTCCCACGCTGTCCGTATTGTTCGTGGCATCCCAGGCCCCCAGGATCGCGCACGCCTCCGAGACGTCGACGATCACGCCGCCGCCGATGTCCACGGCGTTGTCCTCCTCGGCGCAGAGCGTGCCCAGGCCGTCGAGGACGAGCTCCGCGCTGTAGTGGCGGTTCTCGAAGAGCACGTCCTGCAGCCACTGCCGGTCGAAGCCGGTGCCGGGCAGCCCGTCCGTGCCGTTCAGGCGGTCCTCGATCTGCGTGAGGCCGAGCCGCGTGCGGAAGTTCTGCGGGCCGCCCTCGTCGGTGCCGATGATCTGCGGGAAGCCCTCGAGGGGCTCCGCGGGGTTGGCGAGCCAGTAGCTGCTGTTCGAGTTCTGCGCAAAGTCGTTGCGGCGGATGCTCGGCAGATTGCCGGGGCCGAAGATGTCGGGCCGGGGCGCGTCCGGGTCGCTGCCCAGATCGCATGCCGACGTCGAGCCGTCGAGGGTGTAGACGCGAATGGACGAGAGCACCTGGGCGACGAAGGTATTGGCGCAAACCGCGAGCTTCGCGTCGGTCAGGTGGGGGACCGTCGAGATGTCTCCATAGTAGGCGTCCCCATGGCGACTTGCCGCGACGGTGTTGATCCAGGGCAACCCGACGTAGGTCTCGATGGCGTCGACGAACTCGTCCATGTTCCGCGCGCGGCCCATCTCACGGAACTGCGCGAGTACGCGCACGTTGCCGATGTTGATGTCGTGGAGGGTGTACGCGTTCGTCGCCGTCCAGTGCGCGAGCGGCGGCAGGATCATCATCGGACCCCACTGCGAGGAGTAGATGGTGTGGCCGTAGGGCGCGAGCGAGCCGCCTGGCTGCAGCACCTGCACCGTAACGGTGTCGGTCGTCATGGGCACGACCTCTCCGTCGTACAAGTAGGAGGTCGGGTCCCCGGCCGCGAGGGTCAGCTCGCGGACGACGAAGCGCCGCGCCGTGGAGACGGTGTGGCTCCAGGCTACGTGCTGGTTGAATCCGACCGTGACCAACGGCGCCCCGTAGATCGCCGAACCCATGGCGTCGTAGCGGCCCGGGATGGTGAGGTGGACGGCGTGGAAGCGGCTCATGCCGAGCCAGGGGAAGTGGGGATTCCCGAGCAGGGCGCCGCCGTTGTCGTTGGTGAGATCGCTGCCGAGCGCGACGGCGTTGCTCCCGAACTCGTGGGCCTTCCACTCCGGCAGGTCGACGCGGGCGAGCAGCTCCTGCGCGTCGGCGACGCTCCTCGCCCCAGGCGAGCGATTCGCCGTCGCTGCTGCCGGCGGGGCGGCGCCGACGATCGACGGGATGAAGTTCGCGACACCCGCGCGCAGCCACAGCTTGGTCAGGACCTTCACCATGTCGAACTCGTCGATGGGCCGCACCCAGGTGGCGTCGCGGCAGGGCTCGGCGAGCCCGGAGACGCCGGTGTCTTCCAGGAAGCGGTTGTAGCCCCGCGCGTAGCCGCGCAGCAGCTCTTGGGTCGTGTCGTCGGCGTCGTTCCAGGAGGCCTCCGCGGCGGAGTCGGAGTTGAAGTGCGCCCAGGCGATGTCGCTCTCGAGGTTGCCGCCCCCGGGGCCGAAGTATCGCGAGAGCTCGCCGTTGGCCTCGACGACGTCCTCTGCGAGCACGCAGAGGTTGTCGCGCGCGAACGCATAGCCGTAGCCGTAGCCGAGGCTCCCCCAGTCGTGGGCCCGCACGTGGGGAATTCCGTAGGACGTCCAGTGCACGGTGGCGGCGTACGGTTTGCACGACTGCGGTCCCTTCGTGCCCATGAGCACGACGAGTGCGGCGAGAACGACCAGGACGATGCGCTTGCGATTGACCATGAATCCCTCCTCAGTCCGCCCGGATAGCCGCACCCGCCTGCGGTTGCGGGGCGCGCCGGACGATCGATGCGATTCTCGAAGTCTACACCCGGCGAGGAGAGCGTCGGAACTTTTCTCAGTGCGGATCGCACGACTGGGGCATGCTGCCCCTGAAACGTGGTCTGAAGAGGAGGGCGCCGGTCATGTGGGGACGAACACACAGAAGGGTGTGCGTATCTTCGTGTCGACCCTGGGTTGACCAGTTGAGCTGAAGACAGCCGTGGGATTGGCGGACTCGGGATCGAGTCACCCAGGCGGGGTGGCCTTTTCCCCCCGCCCGAGGGTGCCCTGTACCAGGCGCACGCGGTCGCGGCACGACTTTCCACAGTCATCTGCCGGGGACCGAGGACAAGCTCGATTCATCACAGACCCAATGCAAGAAATCGCGCGTCAATCGTCGCCGCGGCGTGTACACTTGAGCAATTGGTGAAGAGTCCCTGGGTCGCGAGAGGAATCTACGATGCAGAGAAGTGAAATGTCTATCCTGAGAAATCAGATGTCGACAACAGGGCTGAGCCTGATCCTGGCTTGTGTCTGCGTCCTCGCTGCGGGCCCTGCCCTCGCCCTGACGATGGCCAACTTGAACGACGGCGACTCCTTTACCACCGCCGCCGGCCTCACCTACTTCGACTTCAGCATCGACTCCTCGACGAGCCTGATGCTCAGCGACATCACGATCGACATTCTCGACGATGGCTTCCAGTATCAGGTCACCGCGCCGTCGGATGGCAATGGATACCTCTCTCTCGCGTACTCGGTCAGCGGACTCGGACCGGGAGAGCTGACCCCAACCCAGAATTTCACCGCTCCCAGTTCGAAGAAGAAGGCGGCCAAGAAGAAGGCGGCCAGGTCGGCGCTGCAGATCTACGGCTCGAACCCGGGGAGCGATCCCGCGGCGTTCGCGGCCTCGGGGAGCTACTTCGTCGATGAAGACGAGGGGTGGGTCCACTACCTCGGGCTCGAGGGTGAGGTGGCCGAGGGCTATTTCCAGTACGACGCGTTCGCGGCCGCCAAGAAGAAGGCAGCCAAGAAGAAGGCAGGCCCGGATACCGGGCTGGAGGCCGATGCTTTCATCGAATCCGAGCTCAGTCTCTTCGGGAGCGGAGATGTCGTTGCGCGCGAACGTCATTCCGTATCAGCGATCCCCGAGCCCATGGGCGCCGGTCTCTTCGGTGTAGGGCTTCTCGTGGTCGCCGGCGCGCTCCGCCGGCGACGCGCTCACTGAGCCGACCGTCTAGCTCGCTCCGCCGCCGACCCTGCCTCGAGCGGTAGCTGAGCTGCGTGACGCAGAGCGATTCGACGTCACGGATGCCGCCCCAAGAGCCGCGCCACCAGCTGTCGCCTCTTCTCGCATTGGCCTGCCCCACCCTTCGGGTCCCGGCAGCTCGACCACAGCCGGTCGAGAGCGTTCGAGGGGTACGGCAGCGCGTGATCGTAGGTTCGCGCAAAGAGTTCGCTGGTCGCTAGCGCTCTTGGATACGGAACCACGCCCCCCTCACCCGAGTTCCCCGCGAATAGCGCCTGCATCGAGTCCAGCACGTCGGGGCGAAGGCCGGGGGCCAGGCGCGGATCGGATCGGTACTTCTTCAACGCCTCTCGACGTGCCGCCGAATTCGGCGCGAAGTCGGCCCAGCGAGCGAACAGGATCGAGCACTGGGACGGGCGGCCGAGACAGGCGTTCGCGATCAGGCCAGGCCAGACGGATTCCCACGGGCGGCTCTCCGGCCGCCTCAGAAAGCGACCGAGCAGCGAGTTGCGCGCTCCAACTTCACGTGCCTCGAGGTTCAAACCACGCGGTACGTGCGGAACGTCGTCGCGATAGAACGCCTTTGCGGCTCCGTGACTGAGCAGCGGGTGGCTGAGCGTATGGATTGCGCCGGGCCCCATGGCCGCGTCCAGGACTCCCACGGGAAGGACCTCGTGGGAGAGCAATCCCGCGAGATCGATGACGCCAGCGCGTCCGATGGCCGCCGCGAGATCCGGTTGCAGAGCGCGCGCGAAAAGGCGATCGACGTCGAGGGCCTGATCCTGGGTATCGAATCCGATCAGCAGAAGGTCGGTATCCTGCATGTACCAGACCGAGACGTGATCGAAGACGGAGAGAAACGTTCGCAGGACCAGCATGAAAGTAGGGGTGTCGATCTCGTAGGCCTGGACCCACTGGGCGTAGACGCCACCCGGCGCGAGCTTCGAGCGCGCCGCCTCGAGGAACTCCCGGGAGAAGAGCATCTCCGTACCGGTCACACATGGGTTACTCGGTTCCGAGGCAATGCGGTCGTAACTGACTTCGCTGCGAAGCAGCTCGCGATAAGCATCGCCTCGGCGCAAGCGTATTTTTCGATTCTCGCTCGCCCGCTGATTTCCGTAGTCGAAGTAGGGTGCGGCCTCGAATACCTCGCTCGAGATGTCGACGACGTCCACGGACCGAATCGAATCGAGCGCCCCGAGTTCGCCGGCGGTCGTACCGGTGCCGTATCCGATCACGAACGCGCTCTCGACCCGGTCGGCAAAGAGCGCAGGAACGATTCCGAGCATCGCCATCGTGATGTATTCGCCAAGCAGCAACCCGTCCGACTTCCCATTGACCAAGATGGCTCGGTCGCGCTCGTGGCCGTGGACTTCTTCGGAGACCGCCACCGAAGCCACGGGCCCATCCGCGTAGTAGATGATGTCGCGGCGATTCTCGGCGGCATGGAAGTACGCATCGGGTCCCGCGTACGTCAACGAGGTCGGCACCCGTTCTCGAAACAGCCCTGCCGTCAGGCGTTCGGGCTCCCACCCGGGCAGCAGGATGATTGCCGCGGCGGCGGGCAGCGCGAGCCAGACCAGGCGGGAACGTGGCAGCACTCGCGCAGTCGCGATCGCGGCGCCGACGGCCAGCGCTGCAATCGCGATCCGCAACACATCGTCGAGGTTCAGCCAGAAGAGCAGCAGATAGCCACCCAGGAGCGCGCCCAACACGGACCCGACCGTATTCGCTGCATATAGCCGTCCGGCGACGCGACCGAGTTCCAGCCCTTCCTGCCGCAAGAAGTGGAAGAGGAGCGGCAACGTCGCGCCTGCCAGACCGATCGGAACCGCGAGGAGCGCGAAGAGCCCAATGGCGCTGGCCGCGTAGAACCCGTACAGCGAGGCCTCGCTGTCGCGAAATAGCGTCCGCACCACGTGGGCCCAGTAACCCAGGTTCTCGAAACTCGGGTGGATCGCAATCATCCATCCCACGAGGGCCCACGGCACCGCGACGATCATGAACGCGGGTATGCGCGGGAAGCGGGACACCACCAAACTCCCCCCCGCCAGACACAGCACGAAGATCGCGACGACCAGCGCAAACGTGAAGTGCGACGCGCCAAACGCCAGCCCGCCGAGTCGCAGCAGAACGGTCTGGATCGACATCATCGCGAAGCCAAAGAGGATCGCTACCGCGGTCAGGCTGCGGGGTGTTCGCGTGCGATCATCGGGTGCCGCGAGGGACTCGCTCCACCCGGGCATCCGCCAGCCAAGCGCAAGATATACGAGGCCCGCAGTCACGTTGACGATGCCGAGCAGGATGAGGGTCCCGTCGAGACCGAAGCGCGGGATCAGGTAGAAGCCGCCGGCCAGCGCGCCCGCGAACGCCCCCAACGTGTTCAGCCCGTACACCAGAGCGTGAATCCGAGTCGAGTCAGCGAGGCTCCGCGCGAGGGCCTGGGTAAGCAGCGGCACCGTGGCGCCCATCAGGACCGTGGGCGGAAGAATCAAGCAGGCCGCCAACAGCACGTCGAAGGCAAACGCGAGCGCCGGTGGATCGCCGGGGAGCGAGATCGAAAACACGCGCAGCCAGCGGAAGAGAGTCGGATACATCCAGGCGAGCAGTCCGACACCGATCTCGCAGCCCCCATAGAGCCAGAGGAGGCGCGACGGCGTCTCGCCCTCGCCCCAGCGAAGCGCGGTTCGATGTGCGAGCCGGCCAAAGAGTGCGTAGCCGATCGAGAGCCCGCCGAGGAAGAGCGCAAGTACCGCAGCGGACGCTTCGCTCTGGGCGCCGAGCAGAATCGCGAAGTACTTCTGCCACGTGACCTCGTAGACCAGCCCCGCAGCACCCGTAACGCCGGCAAGCGCGAGGGCGATCGCACTGCGCAGAGAGATCTTGGCCAGCGTCGGCCCCGCGTCCATGGACTCCACGTCGCAAGCATAGGGAAGCCGGGGTCTTGTGCTCGGTGATGTCCGTGACCCTCACCTTGTCACGGTCCTCGCGCGGGAACTGCCGCTGATCACGGTGGATCGCCGCGTAGGTCCTTGTGGGTGGTCTTTCGCCTGTGCGCAACAGGCGAAATATTCACGAAACTCCTCGGCGAGATATCCAAACTGGGGCGGTTCAGCCCACGCCTGTCTCGCGTCCATAGAATCATCTTGAGTTCCTGGCGCAGGCCCAGCAGAAGGGACTCAAGGGGGCGCTGCAGGAACGGGACGCGCGTTGACACCCTTTCATCGCGGTGTTTGACTATCGAGTCGATGGCGACTTCTTCCGCATCTCGCTACGGCTTCGGCGTGTTTTCCCTGCTGTGGACCCCCGTCGTCCTCTTCCTTTCCAACAGCACCGCTCTCTACCTGTCCAATCAGGACGATTTTGCCTATCAGACGAGCGTGCTGCTCCCCTTCCTGATCGCCGCGGGGAGCGTGTTTTCCATGGGAGTCGCGGCCTACTTGCTCGCCCCCCGATCCGCCACGGCTCGCTGGGTCCTGTGGGTCTACTACCTGTGCGGGCCCTTCTACCTGGCGTATTGGTTGGCCTTGCGAACCTGGCCCGGGCTCGCGAACGCAGGCGGCTTCCTCGTGGCGGTGGCCCTGGCCTTTCTTGCCGCTGTCCTGCTCTGCTTCGAGCACGTGGATCTTCGAGCGCTTCGGCCGCTCTTCTCCTTCGTGGGTGTCGCCCTGACCCTGATGGTGGGTGGGGAGTTTCTCGTGAAGGTCGAGTCGGGAATCGAGTACGCATCGCCGCTCGAGCTACTCGGCTATCCGGACGAGCAGAGCTCCAGCAGTGCGGGCCCCGCGCCGCTGGATCGTCCGAAGAGATCGCCGAACGTCTATCACATGGTGCTGGATCAATACTCGGGTGACCTCTTCCCGCTTCTGGCTTTGAGCGAGACGGAGTCGGGCGCCCTGGATGGCTTTGTGTACTTCCCAAACGCGGTCGCGCAGTGGGGCAAGACTCATCTCTCCATACCCTCGATATTCCAGGGGCAGGTCCATGACAGGTCCAGAAGCTACAAGGAATGGTGGAGTGGATCGTATAGATCGGAGCAATCCTTCTTGAGTGCGCTGGATCGGGCGGGCTATCGGAACTTCGCCCTGGTCGGCCTCGTCTTTCCGCGAGGGCAGAAGTATCTCCACCACCATGCGA
>JAFDEK010000195.1 GCA_019310385.1 Deltaproteobacteria bacterium | reverse complement strand
GGCTGCGACGTGTTGTGCACGGAGGTCGGCCTGCTCTCCCGCATCGAGGGCGAGCGCTTCGAGATCGCCGCGTTGTGCGCCGCCCCGGGCTCTCCCCTGGACGGCGCCTTGAAGGTCGGATTCGCGACCGAGCTCGACGAGACCCTGTGCAGCAGGACCCTGCGAGTCGAAAGGGCGCTGGGCATCGAAAGAACCGACGAGCTCGCTTCCGGAGCGCTTCCCTTCGGCTCCTACCTCGGGATCCCGGTGCGGGTTCACGGCGAGGTCTTCGGGACCCTGTGTTTCGCGAGCCGTGCGCCGCGCAGCCAGGCCTTTCGCGGCATGGAGAAGCTGCTTCTCGGCCTCATGGCAGGTTGGCTCGGGCGAGACCTCGAGCGGGAGGCCGCCTCCGCGGTCCGCCTCGGTGCGCAGCGGCTCGCCGCGAGCTCGGAGACGACCCATGGCGTCGAGCAGCGTTCCATGGCGCCGCGAGCCCAGCTCGATCTCAACGCTACGATCCGTCGCCTCGAGAAGCGTCTGCTGGCGGACCTCGGCCCCGATCACTCCGTCGAGCTCCACCTCGCCGCTGAAGCGCCCCGGGTCACGGCGCCCCTGCACCTCTTCGTTCAAGTGCTCCTCGGTCTGGTGGCGAACGCGGTGGAGACGCTGCCCGAAGGCGGCGCCCTCGAGATTGCGACCGGATCCCTCGAGGCGGGCGAGTCGGGCCCGCGCGCCAGGCGCTATGCGACGGTAGTGGTGCGGACCCGCGACGGCGCCATCGAAGGCGGGCGGCTCATCGACCTGATGGAGGAGGCTCCCGCACGTCGGGAAGACGCGCTCACCTTCCGCCGCTTGCAGCGCCTGCTCGCGCGTATGGACGGCGACCACTCGGTGCACTGCGATCCCCAAGGTGGCGTGGTTCTCACCGCCTATCTCCCCGAGGCGTCCTCCTAGCCCGGAGCAGCTCCGCGCGCTTGCAGGGTGCGCGCATCCATTGCTGTGCATCGCGCCGCCGACGCGTATCGTGAATTCGGTCACCTTGGCGGGCGCCGGTTTCGCCGATCTCTCGTCCTCATACCAACACAATAACTACACAGCGACAGCTGCCCGGGGCGATACGGAGCCGACATGGTTCGTGTTCGCTGGCTCCGGGCGGTGCGGTCGGGAGGGATCGAGAACATGAATGTGAGCAAGCGCACCAATGCGGGGACCAGGAGCGCTCTTGGAGACGCCGCCCGAGCGACGGCCGCATGGCACCGGGAAGGGATCGCGGTCGCCCTGGGCCTGGTGATCGTCGCGGTCGCCTCGCTCTGCATCGCGCCGCAGGTGGCGCACGCGTTGGTGCCCGTCGCCGGGCTGTGTTCCGCCGACCTGAATCAGGACGGGATCGTGGGCGCCCGCGACGGTGCCGCCGTGTCGAATGCCTGGAGCGCGGTACCTGGGGACGAGGACTGGGACGCCGCCTTGGACTTGACCGGTGATTTCGTCGTAGGAGGTCCGGATCTGGCCCTGCTGTTATCTCTTTGGGGAAGAACAGACGAGTGCGACGACTCCGCGGTGGCCCCTCCGACGCTGTGGACGGGAACGCTGGATTTCCACGAGGGCTTCTGCCCCGACGGCGCGGTCTTCCTCGAGGCGCACGAGGCGCACGAGGCGCAGGAGCCCGAGGGCGCTCCGCTCTACCGGGTAACCCTGGCGCCGGAAGAGTGTCTTCGTGCGCCGCTTCCGGGCTCGGCTGTCTATACCTGTGAGGTGGGCGGCCGCGTGGTGAGTTCGATCATCGTCGAAGCGATCGCCGACGAGTTCGTCACGGAAGAGGGCTATCACGTCTGCAATCAGCGACCTCAGGCAGACTGGCCGTAGATCCCCCCGGTAGGGGGCCCCGGCAGCAGTCCGCGGGGCGGGAAGGCCTGGTGCCGTCCTCGCGAAGGAGGCCTCGGGCCGTGTCACGGGGGACGGATCGTCCTATGCTCGGGAGCATGGGATACCAAGCGACCGGCCGACTCCACGCCATCATGGACACCGAGCAGAAGACGGAGCGCTTCCGCAAGCGTGACTTCGTCGTCGAGCTCGCCGACAACCCGCGCTACCCCCAGTACGTGCTCTTCCAGCTCACCGGCGACCGCTGCGAGGCCATCGACGGCTTCTCGGTGGGCGACGAAGTGGGGGTGGAGTTCAGCCTGCGCGGCCGCGAGTGGACCAGCCCCTCGGGCGAGGTTCGCTACTTCACGAGTCTCGACGTCTGGGGCGTGGAGCGCTCCGCCGGCGGCCCCCGCGGCGACGAGCCGCCCCCGCCCGAGGACCAGGGCCCCCCCTTCGACGAGCCCCCCTTCTAACGGAAGATAGGGGACGGTCCTCTACCTTCCGTTACGCCGAATGGGGACGGGACCTTCCGTTAAGGACCGTCCCCCCCCCTTCCGTTAGTGGGTCAGGTGTCGGTGTATTGGGGTGGGCGCTTGGTGAGGAAGGCGGTTACGCCCTCGAGCATGTCCTTTGTCTGGGTGCAGAGGATCTGGTTCCGGTCCTCCATGGCGATTACCTGCTCGAGGCTGCCTGCGTCGAGGCTCATGCCGAGGCACTCCTTGGTGAGGCGCAGGCCCAGGGGTGATGTGGCGAGCATCTCCTCCGCCAGGGCCCGGGCTTCGGCCTCGAGCTGATCGTCGGGTACCACCCTGGAGACGAGCCCGGTGGCGAGCGCCCGCTGCGCCTCGATGAAGCGGCCGGTGAGCAGCAGCTCCGATGCCAGGGACGCGCCCACGAGGCGCGGCAGGAAGTAGCTCACGCCGATGTCGCAGGCCGAGAGCCCGATCTTGATGAAGGCGGCGTTCATGCGCGCGGACTCCCCGGCCAGGCGCACATCCGAGGCCAGGGCCAGGGCGAAGCCCCCGCCGCAGGCGGCGCCGTGCACGCAGGCGATGATGGGCTGGGGGGCGCGCCGCATCAGGATCGGTAGCTCGCTGATGTGTCGCTGCAGGCGCATGCCCGCCGAGGGGCCGCCGAGATTCCCAGTGCCGCCCGCCTCGTCGCTGGTGGGCATGGGGGTCTCTTTCAGGTCGAGGCCGGCGCAGAAGGCGCGCCCGGCTCCGCGCAGGACCACGACGCGGATGTCGCGCCGCCCCGGCAGCCCGGAGAAGAAGTCCCGCAGCTCGTCGACGAGCGCGCGGCTCATGGCGTTCAGCGCCTCGGGACGGTTCAGGGTGAGCCAGGCGACCTGGCCCTCCTGCTTCAGGTCGAGGGTCTCGTAGGACACGTTTTCTCCTCCGGGGATGGGGCGCGGTCGAGATATTGTATGTAAGCATACTTTATGCAACGATACTGCCCGCGCCGGCGATCACGCCGGGCCCGAGCCCGCTGATCCGGCAGCCAGACAACACCAGACACCAGACAACACCAGACAACAGAGGAGAGTCCCCCCCCATGCCCGAAGTCGTCATCGTCGAGGCCCTTCGTAGCCCCCTGGGCCGCCGCAAGGGCGGCCTCTCCGCCATCCACGCCACCGATCTGCTGGGGCAGGTGCAGGCGGCGCTCTTCCAGCGCAGCGGCGTCGATCCCGCCGAGGTGGGGCAGGTGATCGGCGGCTGCGTGGGCCAGGTCGGCATGCAGACCATGAACGTCACGCGGAACGCCTGGCTCACGGCGGGCCTGCCCCTCGAGGTCGCGGCCAGCACCGTGGACGCCCAGTGCGGCTCCTCCCAGCAAGCGACGAACCTCGCCTACGCGCTCGTCGCGGGCGGCGTGGTCGACGCGGCCGTGGGCTGCGGCGTCGAGGTCATGAGCCAGGTGCCCATGGGCTCGGCGATTCCCCGGGACCCCTCGGTGGGCAAGCCCGTGAACCGCAAGTACTGGAAGCACTTCGAGCTCACCACCCAGTTCGACGGCGCCGAGCGCATCGCCAAGCAGTGGGGCATCAGCCGGGAGGACACCGACGCCTTCGGGAAGCGCTCCCAGGATCGCGCCGCCGCGGCCTGGGCGGAGGATCGCTTCGCGAGCCAGATCCTGCCCATCGACGCGCCGCTCTGGGGCGAAGACGGAAAGCCCAGCAAGGAGACCCAGCGGGTCGAGCGCGACGAAGGCTTGCGCGAGACCAGCCTCGAGGCGCTCGCGGGGCTCAAGGCCAACATGCCCGACGGAGTCCACACGGCGGGCACCTCCTCGCAGATCTCCGACGGCGCAGCCGCGGTTCTGATGATGACCCGCGAGAAGGCCTCGGCCCTGGGCCTCACGCCCCTCGCCACCATCGTCGACACCTGCCTGGTGGGATCGGATCCCGTGCTCATGCTCACCGGCCCCATCTACGCCACCCAGAAGATCCTCGACGACCAGGGCATGCAGATGGGCGACATCGACGTCGTGGAGATCAACGAGGCCTTCGCGTCCGTGGTCCTCGCCTGGGAGAAGGAGCTCAAGCCGGACATCGCCACAGTGAACCCCAACGGCGGCGCCATCGCGCTGGGCCATCCCCTCGGCGGAACCGGCGCCACGCTTCTCACGAAGGCGGTTCACGAGCTCGTGCGAGCCGACAAGGAGCAGGCTCTGGTCACCATGTGCTGTGGCGGCGGGCTGGGCACCGGCACCCTGCTGCGGCGCGGCTGAGCCAGAGGTCGAGCGGAGAAACGGGATGACCTCGTCCAAGCACGA
>JAFDEK010000194.1 GCA_019310385.1 Deltaproteobacteria bacterium | reverse complement strand
CGAAATCGTCCTCCTCATCACGTTCCGTACGATCGATATTGTTGTCCCACTCGACGCCGCCGCCGAGAGATACCTGCACGTCCGCACCCTGGGCCGGGCCCGGAAGCGCGATCCACACGACCGCCGTCGCCACTGCTGTTGCTCGCATCCCCATCATCTCTACTCACCCCACCCGGTGCGCAGCCCTATTCGGGTACGATCACCGTATCCCCCGACAGAAGCTCGATGTTCGTGCCCGGTGCACGACCCTTGATGTAAGCGTCGTAATCGAAGCGGTATTCGGTCTCGCTGCCGTCTCCCTGGCGGCGAACCACCCGCACGTTGTCCTTGTCCGCAAAAGTGTTGAAGCCACCGGCGACGGCGATGGCTTCGAGCACCCGGAGGTTGCGGCTCAGCGAATAGCGGCCCTCCCTGTTCACGCCGCCGATGATGGACACGAAGCGGCTGTTGAGCTCCATCACCACCACCGTCACGTTCGGGGCCGTGATGAACTCGGCGTACTCCCGGGTCAGGACCTCCTTGAGATCCGTCGGCGAGAGGCCCTCGGCCTGCACGTCGTCGAGCAGCGGCACGGAGATCTTGCCGTCCGGCCGCACCGGCACCTGCACGTTCAGGTCCTTGTTGCGCCACACCGTGATGCGCAGCACGTCTGTGACGCCGATGGCGTAGGACTCGCGCTCCATCGAGTTCGGCACCGGCGGCGGCACGGAGAGCTGGCGCGTGCCACAGCCCAGCGCGAGGACCGCGAGCAGCACCAATGCCGCAGCACGGCTGGCGCTGCGGCCCTGTACGCCGGGGATGAGACGATCGGCGGGTCGCCCGCTAGCGGCCTTCACTGAGCCCGTTCTCCTTCATCTTGTAAAGCAGCGCCTTGTAACTGATCTGCAGGCGTTCTGCGGCTTCCTTGCGGTTCCAGCGCGTGTGTCCCAGAACCTTTTCGATCACTCTCTTTTCGGCAACTTGAGCGGCACGTCGCGAGATTGCCTTGAGATCTATCCCCTCACCGTCTGAGAAATCAGCGCCGAGAGCCTCCAGACCCAGCATCTCTGTGGGGGCTTCCTCCCGCTTCTCCTGCTTTCCCCGCAGGGCGATCTCATCCAGCACCGCCTGCTCGGTTCCGAGCACCACGATGCGCCGGATCATGTTCTCGAGCTCCCGGACGTTTCCGGGCCAGTGGTACTGCATGAAGACGCCCAGGGTCTCGGCAGAGAGCGGGCGAACCTCCTTCTTGTAGCGCTCGGAGTTGGCCTGCAGGAAGTGGTCGACCAGCACCGGGATGCTGTCCCTGCGATCGCGCAGCGGCGGAATCACGATCGTGACGACATTGAGCCGGTAGAAGAGATCTTCTCGGAAGCTGGCATCCCGTACGGCCGCCTCGAGATCCCGATTCGTGGCGGCGATGATGCGCGTGTCGACCTTGACGTCGGCCTCACCGCCCAGCCGCGAGAACTCGCCGTCCTGCAGCACCTGCAAGAGCTTCGCCTGCAGGCTCGGGTGCATCTCGCTGATCTCGTCCAAGAAGATCGTACCGTTGTTCGCGAACTCGAACTTGCCGAGCTTGCGCTTCTGGGCGCCGGTGAACGCGCCCTTCTCGAAGCCGAAGAGCTCGCTCTCGAGCAGCTCCGACGGCAGCGCGGCGCAGTTGACCTTGACAAAGGGCTTCTCGCGGCGATTCGACAGCTGGAAGAGCGTGCGTGCGACGAGCTCTTTGCCGGTGCCGCTCTCGCCGCGCACCAACACGGTGATGTCGGTATCCGCCACCTGCTCGATGACTTCGGTCACCTCGCGCATCTTCGCGTTGCCGCCGGTCAACATCAACAGCTCCGACTCGGTGCGGGCGCGGCTGCGCAAGAGCTCGACTTCCTGTTTGAGGGCGCGCTTCTCCAGCGCCTTCTGGAAGGCGAGCTCGAGCTCCTCCACCTCGAACGGCTTGCGCAGGAAGTCGGATGCGCCGAGCCTCATGGCCTCGACGATGTTGCGTGCCTGACCGTGGCCGGAGAGCATTACCACGGGCACGTCCGGCAGCTTCTTCTTCAGCTCGGCGAGGGTGGCCAGGCCATCGATGCCGGGCAACACCACGTCGAGGGTGATGAGATCCGGCCGCATGTCGCCGACCTTCGCAAGCGCCTCCTCACCATCGACAGCCGCAAACACCTCGTAGCCCTGCCGGGACACCAAGGCTTCCATGTACTCCCTGACACCCGGGTCATCGTCAATCACCAGCACGCGAAGACGTTCTGCCATCCACTTGATCTCCATTGGCTTCGAGGAATCCGCAGAGTCGCGCGCCCCCGGGATCGGTCAGCGCGGAGAGCGCCGGCCGCTGGGGGCCCGGGCTATGCGAACATTGTTTCAGAACGGATCGCAATTTCTGACAAGGCGTTCCGATCAGGGCAATAGTGTGTAATATATTTCCGTCGCTGGGAAGAAAATTTGCCAATTGGGGAAATTTATTCTTCTTCCGAAACCAACCGGGCCGCTCCGATTCCCCGATGACGAAACGAGCATCACATGCCCCCAGGGGCAACAAGGTCACCTCTCTCGCGTTGCGGCACACTCCTCTACTCTGGTCGATGGGAGCCCGTCGCGCGAAAACACGCCCCCACAGGGAAAATCCGGTCAGTTTCCGGCGGGAACGGCCGAAGTTGCACACTGGGGAAGCAAATGGGGATGGAACCCGTGCCCGTACACCGACGTCTGCTCAACGGCTGGATGGCCATCGTCGCCCGCTTCGGCTTCGTGCAGACGCTGGTGATCCTGTCGATCTTCTACGCACTCCTGATCGGGCCGGTCGCCCTGGTCGGAGTGCTGGCCCGCCGCGACCTCCTGGACAAACGCACGCTGCGAGGCAGCGGCACCGCCTGGTCCAAAGCCGACAGTGCATCCGCCGACCTCGATCGCGCGAAGCAGATGACGTGAGCCACCCGTGAACATCCTCGGTATTTCCTGCTTCTATCACGACGCAGCGGCGGCGCTGCTGCGCGACGGCAACCTCGTCGCCGCGGCGCACGAAGAGCGTTTCACGCGCAAGCGTCACGATCCGGACATGCCGGCACAGGCAACCGAGTACTGCCTGCGCGAAGCCGGCATCGACATCGACGACCTGGACTACGTCGTCTTCTACGACAAGCCGTTCATCAAATTCGAGCGCATCCTCACCACCTACTTCGCAACTTTTCCGCGCTCGTTGCCGTCGTTCACCAAGGCGATCCCGATCTGGCTGAAAGAGAAGCTCTGGGTGCCGTCCGAGGTGCGCAAGAAGCTCGGCTACACCGGCGAGGTGCTGTTCACCGAGCATCACCAGTCTCACGCCGCGTCGGCGTTCTATCCTTCGCCGTTCGAAGAGGCCGCGGTGCTCACATGCGACGGCGTCGGCGAGTGGGCCACCACCACCCAGGGCATCGGCCGGGGCAGCGACCTCGAGCTGATCCAGGAGGTGCGCTTCCCGCACTCGCTGGGCCTGCTCTACAGCGCGTTCACCTACTACCTGGGCTTCAAGGTCAATAGCGCCGAGTACAAGGTGATGGGCGCCGCGCCCTACGGCGAGCCCAAATACGTGAAGCAGATCTTCGACGAGCTGGTCGACCTGCGGGAGGACGGCTCGTTCAAGCTGAACATGCGCTACTTCGCGTACGACTACGGCTTGACCATGACGAACCGTCGCTTCGAGAACCTCTTCGAGCATCCGCGGCGCAAAGGCGAATCGGAGATGGAACAGTTCCACTGGGACATCGCCGCCAGCGTACAGGTCGTGACCGAGGAGATCGTGCTGGCGATGGTGCGTGACCTGCACCGCCGAACCGGGTTGAACAATCTCTGCATGGCCGGCGGCGTCGCACTCAACTGCGTGGCGAATGGCCGTATCGTGCGCGAGGGGCCGTTCGAGAACCTGTGGGTGCAGCCGGCCGCCGGCGACGCCGGCGGGGCCCTCGGTGCGGCGCTCTTCACCGAGCACGCACTGCTCGGCGAGCCGCGCAAGTTCCAGATGAAGCACGCCTACTGGGGCCCGGCGCATTCGGACGAGGCGATCCGTACGGAGCTCGACGCTCGCGGGGCACCCTACCGCAGCCTGCCGCGCGACGAGATGATCGCCGAGGTGGCGCGACGCCTCGCCGACGACCAGGCGGTGGTGGGTTGGTTCCAGGGCCGCATGGAGTGGGGTCCGCGCTCACTCGGCGCGCGCAGCATCCTCGCAGACGCCCGCAACGAGGAGAACTGGAAGCGGGTGAACCTGAAGATCAAGTTCCGCGAGAGCTTCCGCCCCTTCGCTCCGGCGGCACTCGCCGAGAAGGCCGGCGAGTGGTTCGACATCGATCGCGAGAGCCCCTACATGCTGCTCGTCTGCCAGGTGAACGAGGGCAAGCACATCCCCGCCGTGACCCACGTGGACGGCTCGGCGCGGCTCCAGACGGTCGACCGGGACTCGCAGCCGGAATTCTACGATCTCCTGCGCGCATTCGACGAGCGCACGGGCTGCCCCGTGCAAGACGCCTATCTGTGCTTCATGCGCACCCATATGGACGTCCTGGTGCTGGGCAATCAGGTGCTACTCAAGGAAGAGCAGCCCGAGCTGGTCGAAGACTTCGACTGGCGCGAGCGCTACGAGCTCGACTGAACCGGGCGGGCGACAAGGGAGTTTCGATGGCACGATCGACTGGCGGAATCGGAGACCGGATCGGAATCTTCAGGGAGCTCTGGGTCTTCATGAAGATCCGCAAGAAGTGGTGGCTCGGCCCCATCATCGTGACGCTGTTGCTGTTGTCGGTCCTGATCCTGCTGACCGAAGGCTCCGCCGTCGCCCCCTTCATCTACGCGCTTTTCTGAGGCCAGCAGCGCCGCGGCCGCTGGCGCCGTTCGAAGGAGATCATCGC
>JAFDEK010000028.1 GCA_019310385.1 Deltaproteobacteria bacterium | reverse complement strand
CCGTCGATCTCCACCCACTGGACCGCGCGAGACGCCATGCGGGGGTCGAGGTGACGCGTGAAGCTGTCCCGCACCTCGTAGTAGTGGTTGTCGGCGTCGAATGCCGTGTAGTCGAGAGAGGTGTAGTCGAGAGAGGTGGAGTCGAGTGTGGGTGTCTTCACGCCCTTAGGATAGCCTCGGCTCCGCGCGGGGACAGCGCTGGGCTGCGCGACCCGTCTGCGCGCCCGCTGCAGCGTAAGTGGCTGCCAACTCGTAAGAATTCCGTTTCGACCCTCGCCCCCCGTGGCCGGGAGATCTCGCACGAGTACGCCGGGAAGACTATTCTAGCTCCATGATCGAATACTCGAATTCGCCGATTCTGCTCGACGGGGTGATCGACGACCTGGATGCGGTCGTCGACTTGTTCGAGCGCAGTGCTCCGCACACCCCCCTGGGAGGTTGGTTCCGGCCGGACCGTGACGGTGGCGAGGCGACCAGCGCCATGTGGTTCCAGACGGACTGGATGCACCTGGACTTCGTCCTGGAGGGGGCGGAGATCTTCGCCCGGAACGAGCGTGTAATGGAGGCAGCACGCGCGTTCTGCGGAGCGGAGGTGGTGGTTCCGCACACCGTGTATGTGAACCTGATGGCCGCGATCGGCGAGTGCGGTCCGGCTCACACGGACAACCCGGTCTTTCGAGGCCGCAACCGAAGCAACACGCCGATGATGCTGCTGCGCACGATGCTGTGGTCCGGGCTCTTCGAGCGCTGGGTGATTCCCCAGGTGACTTCGATCTGGTGGATGAACGATGTCGAGGGCGGCGGTCTTTCGTATTGGCCCGAAGGCCCAGGGAAGCCACCCCAGAGGCATGCCAACGCGATGGCGAATACCGCGCTCGTCGGTGACAACCACGGTATGTTCCACCAGGTCGAGCCGGTGGGGCCCTTCGACCGGGGAACGCGCTTCGTGAGCGCGTCGGCCGAGCTGGCGCCGGTCAACGACGGCAGCGGCGACTGGGCGGTGCAGGAACGCGCAAAGGAGTGCTATCGCGCGCCCTTTGGCGCTTTCCGAGCCAGCGTTCTCTGGAAGGCCGACGTCTACGCCAGCGAAGAGGAGCGCCGCCGGGTCGAGCAGGACCTGCTTTCCATCGAGGAGGTGGCGCGGATCTTCGACGAAGACCTCGCAAGGCGAGGCGAAGAGCTCCGCTTCGACCTCGACCGGCTCGACGATCCCGCGCAGACCTCTGCTCTGGCCGGTGTTTACCCCGAAGCCGTCCCGGTCGGCGCCGGCGTCAGCATCTTCGACGTCGAGCGCTGAGCCGCGCTACCCCTCGAGCGCTACGCCTCGAGCGCTACGCCATAGTGGTCGGTGTAGGGGAGCATCTTCTCGCGTAGCTTGTCGGGATCGAAGCCCCACTCTTCGGGCGAGTACTTGTGCTTGCCGAACTTGCCCTTGGGCTTCGACTCGACGTAGTGGCGGATCGCATCGGCGTGCTCGCCGAGGAAGGGACGATCCATTTCGCCGTAGAGCTTCTCCACTGCAAGGACCGGGTCAGTCATCAGGTCGGTGAAGTGCGAATCGACGATGCGATCCGGCAGCTCTCCGGCTGCGCGCCGCTGCGCGAGGAGAATCATCACGTCGCCCAGGCCCGCGCCGTCGGCCTCGGGGAGCTCGACTTCGTCGCTGCGCTCCCAGCGCACCGTGGCAAGGGTGCTCAGGCTCGAGGGTACGGTCTTCAGGGGATCCCGGTGGGTGTGGACCACCCAGGCGTCGGGATAGGTGGCGAAGAGCAAGTCGATGAAGACGAGATAGAGGGGCGTCTTCAGCACCCAGTTGCGTGGCGGGACGCCGTGCTGGAGCGTCTGGAGCAATGCGCGGTGGTAGTCCATGGTGGCCGGGTAGTCGGGCACCCAATTGGGCAGGTTGGCGATCATTCCCCAGTGGCCGCCGGTGAAGCTCGGCAGCGTGAGGGTCACACATTCCACCGGCAGATCCGAGCGCAGCTCGTGAATTGCCGCGAACTCCGGTTGTACGTCCGACCAGAACTCCTGCTCACATTCTGCCATGGTCTGGCGCGCGCTCGCGCTCGCGCCGTCGTTCGTAGCGTCGAAGGGCAGGGGATGCAGGACTTCCCAGCCGAGTGGAGCCCGTGCGTTCGGGTCGAGTGCAAGCAACTCGAAGAGAATGGAGGTGCCCGAGCGCGGTGGGCCCGTAATGACGAGGGGCGCCTCGATCTTCTCGTCGGCGATGGCCGGGCTCTCCTTGCGTGCCCGAGCGAGCAGCAGACGCGTGCGCAGGCCCCGCAATAGCTCTTGCCGAGTCATCAGGCGGCCCAGGGCGTGCAGGTTGCCGGTCGCCTCGATCTCGCTGATGAGAGAGACGAGGCGTGCGTGCCAGTCTCCGTCGAAATCTCCGAAGTCGCTGAGTCCGCCGGTCGACTCGATGGCCTTACGCACCAGGGGCTCGGCCTCGAGGGGGATCAGGTTCCCGGCGCCCCCCACGGAATCCCCCATGGCGTTGATGCGGCGCACCCAGTCGGGGCGGGTGTAGTAGTCGGAGAGATTCTTGATCCGGGGCATCTGCTAGCTCAGCGACTCGACGTCGACGACCTCGGCCTCGATGGGCGGGGCGTTCTCCTCGGGGAGCAGGAAGCGCCAGAAGATCATCCCGCCCTGCAAGCCCGCCGCGTCGAGCCAGTTCGGCACGCCCGGGTCGCGGTGGGCCACGACCATCACGAAGCTTCCGTCACTCTCGTACTGCACCTGGCGGCGATTCAGTGATACGCGGCGAAATCGGTACGGGGCCGTCTGCAGGCGATGATTCCACAGCACGACGTTCGCGAAGCGGCAGCGCGGGAAGCGGCCGCGCATGACGAGGGCCTGGTCGGGGCCGAGCTCGTATCGGGTCTGAAGGTAGGCGTTGTCCTTCGCCGCATAGCCGATCTCCGTGTTGCTCTCGTCGTATGCAGAGTTGTCGAATCGATTGATCTCGTTCGAGACCCAGGCGGGCATCATCTCGGGTGCCAGGTCCGGGAAATCGGTGGTCGCGCCGCGGATGAAGTTGATCACTCGTTGGATTCCGACCGCAATGGCGGCGTCGTCCATGGGCGCAGCCGGCCCCGGATCTTCGAGGGGCTCGATCAGAAGGGGGACGTGGAAGGTCGGGTCGAGCTGCGGACTGCGCTCCCACTCCCAGTAGTGACGGGTGGTGATGCTGCCCGCTTCCGGCTCGAGGCGGAGCCAGTTGCGCGGTTGGGGCTCGGGGCTTGCGATGATCTCGTAACTGCCGTCGACTGCGATGTCGAACTCGCTGTCGTTCAGTGTCGAGATCACTCCCTTGGAGAGGTGACCCTCCTGGGCTCCGGTCTCGACGCTGAAGGAGGTGTAGCAGGCGCCGTGGATGTTGCCGCGTATGCGATAGCTGCCCGCGGGATCGGTGACGGCGCCGTAGTAGACCGCGTCCGGATTGTCGCCGAGCATCTTCTTCGTCGGGCTCAGCCAGCGGTGGAATATCGGCCGCGCGGGATCCGAATCGAACCAGCACTGGAATCCGTGCTGTAGAGCATTCGCGAGGAGATAGCGGCCCGCAGCCTTTTCGGCGGGAGTGTTCATGCCGCGCTGTGGGCCGATGTAGTCCGCCTCGATCTCGCCCAGCACGCCGGCCAGCTCGGCGAATGCGCGTGCCGCCGCATCGTCGGACGCCGCCGCCCGGGCGACCTTGGCGAGGGCTTCGGCTGTTCTGGGGTCGGCTGTTCTGGGGTCGGCTGTTCTGGCGTCGGCTGTCGTGGCTTCGGTCGGGTTGCGGGTGGTCATGGGGTACTCCCTGTTCCGAGGGTCGACCCGCGAGATCGACCCTCGAAATAGAGGGGGGTGTCTCGCGCAGGATCAGCAGGAGTCTACAGGGAAGCGCTGGGACGAGAAAGCGTCGCGGCCGAGACGCCGGCCGCTGCCTCTCGGAGACCCCGCGGAGCGACGGGCGCCCGCTCCAACGGGCTGCTATCCCGGGGAGTTCGGGGTAGATGTAGTTCGGGGTAGATATAGCCGTCCCTTCGTGGTCGCCGGGGCGCTACCAGAAGGCCTTCAGGATCTGCTCTTCGGGGATCTGGCCTTATTGCGGCTTTCGCATTACATAGAACACGTAGCCGAAGGAGCCGTCGCATTCACGGACGATGGACGCCTCCTCCTCTTCGGCCTCGAGGGCCGCCGTCCAGGCGTCGTCGCTTCGCTCCTTGCGCAGGGCTGCGATGCGCTCGCCGATGGGCGTGTAGTAGTCGTCCCACCACTCCACTTCGGGCAAGACGAAGCTGCCGAGCAGCTCGTAGCCCGCTTCTGCCACCGCGAGCTGGTTCGCCTCGTGACCTTGCATCCCGGGGTAGTGTGATTCCCAGAAGCTCCGGATGCGTTCAGCGGGGGCGTCGGTGAGCCAGCTGCATTCCGTGACCGCCAGTGAGCAGCCGGGCCGAAGCAAGCGCCGCCAGGCGCGCAGCCCCGATTCGAAGCCGATGTTGTAGATCGCACCCTCGGACCAGAGCAGGTCGAAGCTCTCGTCCGCATAGGAGAGATCGCCCATGGAGGCCTGCACGGTCGTGATGTGATCCGAGAGCTGTTCTGCCGCCGCGCGTACGTCTACCTGCTCCAGAAAGGGAGGCAGCAGGTCGACCGCCGTCACGTGGCCGCCCGTCTCTCGGGCGAGTAGCAGGCTCTGCCGGCCGGGTCCGCAGCCGAGGTCGAGAATCCGCGGTGCGGATGGAAGCTCGGGGATCAAGGCCAGTGCACGGCGGGTGGATTCGTCGCTGCCGGGGCCCTGCTTGGAGAGCCCCTCGTGGAGCCTCCAGAACACCTCTATTGTGGCGTGATCGGCTTCGTGCGACATGCAGAATCTCCATTAGATGTGCGGGATATCGGCTGAGAGGCTGAGCGTTTGAGAGTGGCCCGTGTGCGGGGCCTTAGCTCGGCAGGACCACGAGGGCGAAACCCTCTACCGCGCGCCGGCCGTCCTCCTTCTCCAGCCACACGTCGCACTCGGCCAGGGTGAGGTCGCCCTCGCGGGAGAGTTCGCGCACGACGCCCCGCGCCGTGACACGATCCCCCTCGAACACCGCGTCCGGGAACTCGACGCGAATGCGGCGGATCGTCCCCGGCCCGGCCCACGCCATCAGCATGTTGGCGATGTAGCCGACATTGACGGGGGTCTGGTTGATGACGCGATCACCCCCGCCACGAGAAGCGACGAAGCCTCGATCCCAGTGTACGGGATTGGGGTCGCGGAGGATCGCCGCCACCGTACGCATGCGAGCGGGGCAGACGCTCTCCATGGTCCACGGCGGAAGCGTGTCACCGACCTCGACCTTCATGGCCATCGTCGCGTCCGCGCCGCCCTCACTCGGCGAATCTCCAGAAATGCCAGCGGATCGTGGAGCGCGCTGCCAGCAGGTCGGCGGGGTCTCGGAGCTCGATGCGAAATGTTAGGGAATCCACGGTGGGGCCACTCTCGAGGACCCGGCGTTCGTGCTCGACGATTCCGCCGCTCAGGTCGTACTCCTGCTCTTCGCGCAGGGGCTGTGGATACTCCCAGTCGTAGTAGTCGATGGTCACGGAGGCATCGCTGTCGGCGCGGCCCAGCTCGAAGAGCTCGGCGATGCTGATCCCGACGCCGTGGATGGGCGCATGGAAGAGGTGAGCGGGGTGGGCGAGGCCGTCCGGCAGGGGCTCCGCGCCGGTGGCTTCGGTCAGCAGGAAGTTCTCCCAGTGGGCGATGCGGTAGCGGCCGCCCGGGAAGGCGTGTCCGACCAGCGCCTCGAGCTCTCGTTGGGGAACGATCATGCGCCGAGCCGGCGCTCTCGAATCGGCTGCGGTGGAGTCACCTGTCGAAGATAGCGTTCGCCGCAGCACGTGCTTCCCATCTTTCGTCGCTCTATTCTGGGACAGAACGGAGAGAGGGGAGGGACGGGATGATCACGGGTGCTTGTCTTTGTGGAGATGTGAGCTACGAGATCGAGGGGAAGATCTCCCCCATCTGGTTGTGCCACTGCTCGAAGTGCCGCCGCTCCACCGGCTCCGCGTTCCACGCGAGCGCGGTGGTGAGCCCCGATCGCTTTCGCTGGGTGACAGGCGAAGGCGGCATCCGCGAGTACGAGGACACGCCGCGCTACAAGACCCGCTTCTGCGGGAGGTGCGGGTCGCCGGTTCCCTCCTATCTCGAGGCCTTCGACCTCGTCTTCCTCCACGCCGGAGGGCTGGACGGCGATCCCGGGCGCAGCGTGGTGCACCACATCTTCGTGGGCTCGAAGGCACCGTGGCTCGAGCTCAGCGATACGCATCCGCAATACGAAGAGCACAAGCCGCCACAGGCCTGAGCAGTGCGGTCGCCGCCGTTGCGCTGTTACAATGCGTCGGGTCCAAGCGAGGGACGAAGAGGAGCCGCGCCATGGTGATCGAGGTCGATCCCGCAGATCGCTCCACCATCCTGACACACTACTACAGGGCGATGGTGGGCCGGGCCGACGTCTGGCGCATGCGGATGGATGCGACAACCAACTGGGCCATCGGCGCAACGGCGGCGATCCTGTCCTTTAGCCTGGGCAACGATCAGGTGCCCCACTACGCGGTCTTCATCGCAGCACTGCTGACCCTGGGCTTTCTGCAGCTCGAGGCCAGACGCCTCACCTTCTATCACCTCTGGCAGCAGCGGGTGTTGCTGCTGGAGAATGGCCTCGTGCGCCCGGCGCTCAACTTGGAGCGCCGGAACTTGGACGGCCCAGAGGAGGGCGCCGTCGAGTCGGCGACAGGCGGGGACGAAGCCCGCCCGAGCAGAGGTGCCGACGGCCTCGCGGAGGCCCTCGACGTCCATCTCGGACAGACCATTCCCTCCATGCCCATGATCAAGGCCGTGGCGCGCCGTCTGCGGCGTGTGTACCTCTATCTCTTCGGTGTACAGCTGCTTGCATGGACGCTCAAGCTCTGGAACGACCCGGAGCAGCCCGCTGCGGCCTGGGACCTCGTCCGTCGGGCGCACATCGGAGCGCTGCCGGGCTGGGCGGTCTGGAGCTCGGCCCTGCTGCTGTCGGTCGCGGCCCTGGTGCTGGCCTATCGAGTCGGTGGCGTGGATCGCGATCCCGCCTGAACCGACTTGGCGATCCAGATCACACGGGCGCCTGGATCGCTCCGCTGCGGGTCAGGGCGCCGGGGCAGCCGAGATGATCGGCGGACCCGGCGGTTTGCACGCGGGGTCCTCGACGCAGCCGTCGCCCTCGACCCAGCTTGCTCTGGGGCCGCAGTCGCAGCCGGGGATGATGGCCAGGCAGGTGAAGTCGCTCTGGCAGGTGGAGTGGCCGCAGCGCGACTCGTCCCAGTTGCCGCCGGTGCGTCGGCAGAGCGGGATGTCGACGTCCATGCACGTCCCGTAGCCGCAGAGCTCCGGCGGACAGGGCAGGATGGAAATGTGGACATCGGACTCGAGGCCCAGGTGGGGCTCCGTGGGGCGCTTGCAGAACTGACCCTTCTCACAGTCGTCGCCGGTCAGGCACACGCCGGGGCAGACGAGATCCTCCGTGCAGCCCTCGTCCGCGACGTAGTTCGCCCCGGGGCCGCAGTCACAGCCCGGGATCACGGCCGCGCACGCATTCGGCTGCCCGCAGTCGTAGTCGCCGCAGGCCAGCTCGTCCCAGCGGCCCCCGCTCTTCTCGCACAGCGCCAGCTCGGGCACCACGCACTCGCCCGGTCGATCGTGATCCCACATGCAGGCGAGAAGGGGGGTCGGGCGGAAACGAGGGTTGGGGTGCTCGGGATACAGGCGTGCGCCGTGGCACACGTAGTTCTCGGCGTAGTCCTCGTCGCAATCCTCGTCGCTGTAGCAGCCGCCCGTGCACGCGATGTCCTCGACGCAGCCGCGCTTCTCGACGAAGACGGAGTCGGGGCCGCAGTTGCAACCGGGGATGACCGCATCACAGTCCGGGAACGCACCGCACTCGTAGTGGCCGCAGGAGCTCTCGTCCCACTCGCCGTCCGTGTGGGCGCAGAGATGCTCCTCGCCGATGGGCAGACAGAGCCCGGGCTCGCCTTCCCAGATGCAGAGCACGTCCTCGGGGCAGAGGCTGGAGCCCACGCAGGCCCAGTGCTCCGGGCAGTCCTCGTCGTCCGCGCACTCGAGCCTGTGGCAGCCCACCGCGGTCAACATGAGAACCGTCGACATCAGCGCCATCGAGAGCAGGCGGCTTCGCTCGACGGTGGCTGAGAGGGTGGGTGACATGACGCATCCTCCGGGCCTGGATCCAAGTACCGGATCGTCGGGGAAAAGCGTAGAGGCTCGTAGAGGCCATAGAATAGCGCGCCGTGCTAGCGTGGAGATCGCTTCAGAGCGGAAGCGAGCGCTGGATCGGCAAGTCGACCCTCCGGGGTGCCAGGCGCTGGGGGCCAGGGGCTGGGGAATAGGCGCTGGGGAATAGGCGCGGGTGCCGCTCGGTCTCGCTGGCGGCCGCCCAGGCCGGACGAGACGCAGCATGGAGACGCAGGAGTAGACCCGTGGACGCCTCCTTGAGCAAGGACGAAGAGCGCATCTACGACGTCTGGCTCCACTCGCCGAGCGTCTTCGCCCGCGACCCGGTGGAGACGATCCTCGCGTTCAAGATCGCAAAGCTCCTCCAGTATCCGGGCTCCAAGGTCCTGAAGGCGCTCCGCGGGCAGTCCGGTCTGGATCCGGAGATGCTTCGGCGGGTCGAGGACCTGGTTCGGGATGACCCCGACCTCGGCTTCGTGGAGGAGGGGGGCGCGCGGCGCATCGTGCTCCTGTAGTGAAGAAACCTCCAGTGAAGCAACCGCCAGCGCAGTCCGCGCGGCACCCGCACTACCACGCGCTGGCTACTCGCTCGGCTGCGCAGCACCGCCGTCCGCTCTGGCTTCCGCCTTGCGCTCTCGCTGAAGCTCGAGCCGTACCGTGACCAGCTCCTTCCGGATCCTTGCATCCCGGAGTCCCCCGACTTCCAGTGCTCGTTCGAGCAGCTCCTTGGCCTCGCGATACTCGCCGACGATCATGTGAGCGTGAGCAAACCCGCGCAGCTCGATCTGACTGGGGCGACGGTAGAGGGGCTCGAGCTCCAGCCATTTCCTCGCCATCTGCTGGACCACCTCGCTGAAGCGGGGATCGTCCCGTACGGGCTCCCACACGGGGTCGTACTGATAGGTCGTGAATTCGATGCGGCCGCGGTCGAAGGCGAAGCGCAGATGCACGACGACGGCCTCGACGTCGCCCTGCCGCGCGGCCTCGCGTGCCTGCTCGAGATGGGCCAGCAATCCTTCGGGATGGTTGCGGATCGCTTCGCGCTCCAGACTCGTGGGCTCGGCCCAGAGGATCGCACGCTCGTGGGCGCGAAGGCCGAAGGCGACGAGCCAACACGCAAGTGCCGTCAGCAACAGACCCCGTGCCGGTCCCTTGCCAGCGCGCCCCAGCCAGGGGCCCAGCGGTGAAGAGGCGGCTGCCAGGGCGCACCCGCCGATCAGTCCGGGCAGAATGAAGTAGAGGTAGCGATCTGCAATGGGGTACAGGAAGGGGAAGATCTGACAGACGGGAGCAAAGGAGAGGGCCGCCCACCACCAATAGGCCGCCTCTTCGGAGCGCTGACGTGTCGTCACGACGAGGCGGGCGGCCAGAACCGCCAGCGAGGGAAGCGTGAGCAACACCCAGGGCGCCATCCACGTTCCGGCCTCGGGAGCCTCTTGGAATGCCCCTACCCCCCAGTTCGTCGCCGCCAGGGCGAGATAGCGGCCCGCGATCGCGATTACGCTGTACGTCAGGCTTATCACGTCCTCGCCGAGGGGAGCGACGTTGGCGTTCGTATAGCGAAAGATGGGGAATTCGACGGCCGTGAAGCAAACGAATACGAGGGCCCAGAGGACGAGGGCAAGCGTGCGAAAGGCCTGCTGCGGGTCGGCTTCGAGATCTCCCGAGGGCTCCCGGGCTCTCGTTCTGCGGGTCCATTCGAAGAGCAGGGCGACGGGGAGCGCAAAGGCCGAGAGGGCCTTGGTGAGAATCGCGAGGGCGAAGACCAGCACGCTCCAACCCGGACGCCTGGGGTGAAGCACGAGGGCCAGAAGGGCAAAGCTCAGGCCCGCCGTGCTCTTGAGCTGAGAGATCCAAGCGACGGCTTCCACGTTGGCGGGATGTACCAGGAAGAAGGCACCGCCTGCGATCGCTCCCCAGGCGGGAAGCCGGGAGCGAATCAGGAGCGCCACCAGCAGTGAGGCAGCGAGGCTGTGGAGCAGGATGTTGACGATCCGGTAGCCCGGCATCCATCCCTGGAAGAGCTGGACCTCGAGGCCATGAAGGAGAAGATGCACAGGCGCGTAGTTCTGGGTCATCTTGCCCGGCGCCCCCCATGGGTCGAGGATCGCCCTCAGGTTCTCGGGGGTGAAGCGGTGGATGTACTCGTTGTGGGCGATGTACTGGGCGTCATCCGAATAGAAGAGGCCCGGCAGCGAAGGCCAGTAGATCGCGAGTGCACACACGAAGAAGCTGGCGAAGACGATCGCGAAGAAGATCGGCGAAAGCCGGAGTGGATTGGCTGAACCCGTGGCTGTCAACTCGTTCCTCGATCGAAGTGATGCAGCAGTCTCCACAGCAGGCGCGGCGCGATACGGCGAGCCAGCATGACGAGCTTCGCTTCGATGCCGGGCAGCAGGATCTCGCAGCCTCGCGACAATCCCCTCTCCACCTCGTCGATGATGGATTCCGGGTCGGCCAGGCGCTTGCGTGAGATCGAGTCCCGGATCATCTTGGGATCCGAGCTGTCACGGGCCTGGAGCAGGAGTGGTGTATCGACCAGCGGCGGACAGACGAGCATGACGTGGACGCCGCGACCACGGGTCTCTTCGATGAGCACCTCGGCGAAAGCGTTGGTGGCCGCCTTGCTGGCGCAGTAGGCGCCGCACTCCGGGACGAGCACCGACCCGCCCGTGGATCCGAAGATCACCAGCTCACCGGCACCGCGCTCCAGCATGGTGGGCATCACGGTCTTCGCCACGTTCACGGTGCCGCCGTAGTTGACCGACATGAGTCGCCGGATCTCCTCGGCGTCCTGCTCGACGAGGGGTGCCGTGGGCATGATGGCCGCGCAGTGTACGGCGCGGTCGATGCTCCCCAGCTCCCGGGTGACCTGCTCGACACAGCTACGTACCTCGTGCAGATTCGAGACGTCGCAGTGAAAGGCGTGAATTTGCGAGGAATTTCCGGCCACGTCTTCCAGCCCCACGAGGTCGCGGTCCAGAACCGCCACCGCGCTGCCGCGTTCCGCCATGCGCTGGGCAAAGATGCGCCCCATGCCGCTGGCTCCGCCGGTCACGAGAACGACGCGAGGATTCACCGGCTGCTGCTCCTCCTCGCTGCTGTTGGCTGGGTGCGTTGCGCGGTGCGCAGGGACTGGCAGATCGATTCGGGCTGGAGTCAGAGCTTCTGGGGTGCGCTCATGCTGAAGCAGAGGTGTCCCATCCAGCTGGCGATCAGGGGCCGCCGCGGCAATCCCAGTGTGCGGAGCTGCTGAGCCAGGGCGTGTCCGCCCAGCTCGAGACGGCCGCCGCCCGGTTGGTAGCCCACCTCCCGATACTCCTGATTGAGATAGCTCACCTGCTGGGCGCCCTCGAAGACCGAGTACACCGGGGACGTGAGAGGCGCCGGTTGCTGCTCGCCCTGGACGCGCAGCGAGTAACGCAGGACCTCCTGGCCGTCCCGGCGCAGGCGGAAGGTCGCGTCCTCCTCGGAGCGCTGGTAGTCGATTTCCTCGATGGTCTTCGGGAAGCCCCACATGAGCAGGCCGGCGTCCCGGGAGAGCGCGCTCGTGACCTGGATGTTCCAGGTGTAGCTCGGGCACTGTCCGCGCATGATGTCGAGGATGGCCCCCACGTAGGGAACGCGTGCTCGCCGGCTCGACTCCTCGACGAAGAACGCCATGGCGATCTCGTCGTATGCGCCGCAGTCCGTGTCCGTATAGTGGACGCAATTCAGGGTGAGGACTGCCCGGCCCGGCGCCACCTGGGCCACGGTGAAGCCGCTGTCGGCGATGAGCTCGTTGGCGACTCGGGACTTGACGAGAAAGAGCCCGGTGGCCGCACAGCCGTCCTGGAAGCGGGTCGGGTAGCCGAGCCGCTCTCCTTCGATGTCGAAGCGTCGCGCGCTCGGATCCTGATTCACCACCGACGGGTCTCGCTGCATCTCGGCGTCCTCCTGAGCCGCTGCCGCATGAGCGTAACGAGCTGTCCCATGGTAGGCAATCGAGAGTAGGCAATCGAGCGTGGGTTGCAGGGGGGCGAATCGCGCGGGGCGGTGCTGCACGGGGCGCTGCACAGGAAAGAAGCGCCTTCGGTACAATGCGCGCGCTGCCCAAGGGGACTGGAAAGGGTCTTGTCCGAGCGTCGCATCATCGTCCTGCAGGCTCTGCTGTTGCTGGCCGCCATCCTGGCCGGCGTCAGTGTGCTGTGGCTGCGCTTCAATGCAGCACCGGGTGGGGACGACGGGCAGCAGATCTACGGCTTTGCTCTGCAAACGGACCTCATCCACCACTTCATGCCCATGATCGAGGGGGTCGCTCAGCGGTTGGGGGCGGGTGAGATCCCCCTCTGGAATCCGCACCTCTGCAGTGGGATTCCCCAGCTCGCGGCGGTCCAGAACGCCGCGCTCTATCCCGGAACCTGGCTCGCGGTATTCATGCCGGTCTCCCGGGCCATTCCGTTGCTCATGTTCACAGAGTGCGTGCTGGCCGGATGGCTGTGTGCGCTCTTCTTGAGGGCCCTCGGCCGGGGGCTCGCGCCCTCCGCCATGGGAGGCGTCATCTTCGTCTTCATGTGTGTCCTCGGGCAGGTCCTTTGGCCGCCCATGGTTTCCACTTTGATGTGGTTGCCGTGGATCCTGCTCTGCATCGAGATGCTGGCCCGTCGGCCGCACGCGGCGTGGTTCTGTGGGCTCGGGCTGGGCGTGGCTCTGCAAGTGTTGGCCGGATACCCCCAACTCATGCTCTACGGCTACTTGCTCAGCGTTCCCTATGCGGGCGCGCGGCTCGTAGTTCCCGCGATTCGCGGCTCGCTGGCCTGGCGGGTGAGCGCGCAGCGCGCTGCGCTGATCGCCGGCGCGGTGATCCTGGGCGCCGGCATCGCCGCCGTGCAGCTGCTTCCGACCATCGAGATGCTGGGCGAGAGCGCGCGGGAGACGGAGCTTTCGCCGGAGGAGATCCACTACCTGAACGCGCGCGACCCCCGCATCGTGCGCGGCGTCGTTCGGGCGTCCGTCGAGCCGGCAACGGGGGATATCGTCTTCGCGCTGGGAAACAGCGGCGGCTACCTGGGGATCGCGCCCTTGCTGTTGCTCGTTCTCGGTGTTGTCACCGGTGTGCGCTCGGCGAGAACCTGGCTCTGGCTCCTGCTCGGAACAGCGACCCTGCTCCTGGCCGACGGCTACCGCGGATACGTGCCGGAGCTCTTCGATCGCTATGTAGAGCTGCCGGTGCTGGGCAGCCTGCGCACGCCCGAACGCATGCGTTTCGTGGGCTTCTTCTGCGCCATGATGTTGGCGGCGGCCGGCTTCGATCGCATCGCTCGCCCGGCGGCGCTCGGGCGCCGCCGCCTGCTCGAGGGGCTCACGCTCGCGGCGGCGGTGGTGGTGGCCATCGTCATGCTTCGCTCGGGCAGCGGAGCCTACGCGTGGCGGGTTCCGGTGGCGGCGGCGCTGATCCTGGCGCTGATCGAGGCCGCGGATCGCCCTGTGCTTCGCCGGCTCGCGAGCGCGGCCCTGCTACTCTTCGTCATTGCGGATCTAGCCATCGCGACCGGAGTCAGCGGCTTTCTTCGCGAAATCCCAGTGGGCCTCTCGGACCACTTCTTTACCATGCATCGCGGCGCCGGCGTGACCCGCCTCGCGCCGGGTGCGTTCGAGCAGCTGCGCGAGCAATCGAAGCTGCAGCGCCTCGAGCTCTACCACTTTCTGCCTCGGGTCGCGACCGCGCCTTCGGACGGGGGTTACCGCATGTCCTGCTACGAACCCCTGGTGCCCGGTCAGTGGCCGGCACTCACCCAGCGCATGACCGGTCTGAACATCGCGGGTATGAGCCTGCACGGAATCGACCCCCGGGAGTTTCCGACCGTGTACGACGTAGCGAGCGTGCGCCGGATCGTGGTTCCGAAGCAGGAATCTGGCTACGAGATCGTGAAGAACCGGGACGCCCTGCCTCGGGCCTACCTGGTGAATCGATTCGAGCTCGGGACCCAGGAGGAGATCCTCGACCGGATCGCGGCGGGCGACGCGGCCTTCCGGGACCGGGTCTTGCTCGAGCGCGATCCGGGCCTCGCGCCCTCCCTGCCCGCATGGTCCAGGCTGCGCAGGGCGCGCATCACGAGCTATTCGCCCGAGCGGGTCGTTATCGAAGTCGACTCGCCCGCTCCCGCTTTGCTCGTGCTCACCGATACCCACTATCCCGGCTGGCACGCCGAGGTCGACGGACGCGAGGCCGAGATCCTGCGCGCCAACGGCGTCTATCGTGCCGTCGCCGTGGCGCCGGGGGAGGGCCGGGTCGTGTTCGAGTATCGTCCGGCGAGCTTTCGCCGCGGCGCCCTCATCTCCGCGGTCTCTCTGCTGCTCTTGGTCGCCGGCGGCGTCGGGCTCGCTCGCAGCTCCTGGGCGCGGGGTGCGGGTTCACGGCAGGCGCTGTCGGCCGGCGCAATGGTCCTGTGTCTCGCCCTGCTGCTCGGGCCGGTGGGATGCAGCCGCGACGAGGGCGCGCCGCCGGAGCCCGAGCCGAGTGCGCGCTCGGCCACATCCGTCGAGGCGGACCTGCCCGCGCCACAGGGCATCGTCCTGATTACCGTCGACACGCTCCGGGCCGATCACCTGGGCAGCTATGGCGCCGGCGGCTCCGGCACTCCCAACATCGATCGCCTGGCGCGGGAGGGGACCCTCTTCGAAGGGGCCGCCGCCCCCATGCCCATCACGCGACCGTCCCACTTCTCGATCCTCACCGCCCAATACCCGCGTGAGCACGGTGTGCTGAACAACACCATGTCCCTCCCGGATTCGGCCCTGACCCTCGCCGAGATCTTGCAGGGGCATGGCTGGCGCACGGGCGCCTTCGTGGCGACTCGTCTCATGGCCGAGAGCTCGGGCGCGGCCCAGGGCTTCGAGGTTTTTCACCATCCTCCGAAGCTGCAGGAGGTGCGCGCGAGGGCCGTGATCCCCGGTGCCCTGGCCTGGCGGGCCGGGCTCGAGGCGAGCGAGCGCTTCTTCATGTGGATCCACCTCTTCGATCCCCATCAGTCCTACAACCCGCCCAAGGGCTTCCGCGGCGGCCTGGACCCCGAGCTCGCGGAGTCCCTTCCCGGGCTGGCATGGGGTGAACTGCTCCGCGTCGCCGAAGACAACGGGGGTGACGTGACCGAAGCGGTACTGGATCACGCCCTGGCGCTCTACCGCGGAGAGGTCGAATTCACCGATCACTGGATCGGCGAGCTCCTCGCAGGGCTTTCGGGAACGACGGGTCTCGACGATCTGCTGATCGTGCTCACTGCCGATCACGGTGAGTGCTTCGAGAACGGCGTCTACTTCGAGCACTCCGATTGCCTCTGGGAGGGTGCGACCCGGATCCCGCTCATCTTGCGCTATCCGCCGCGCTTCGCGGCCGGAGCCCGGATTCCCCAGCAGGTGAGCAGCATCGATATCGCGCCCACGCTGCTGGAGGCCGCGGGCATCGAGGCGCCGGAGTCCTACTCGGGACTCTCCCTCCTGAGCGAGCTTCCCGGGGATCGCTACGTGCTGATCCAGCATCCTTTCTACCTGCCCGGCACGGCGCCCGGGCCTCGCCGCATGCACTGGGTGATGCGGAGCGTGGCGGGTGAGGAGGTTCGCTGGACCTTGCCCGGCATGGAGCGCATCGGTCTCGTGGGTCGCAAGTGGAAGTACCTGCGCAGCAGCGAGGGAGAGGAGCTCTACCCCATGGCGCCGGTGCCGCGAGAAGGGGTGAACCTGGCAGGACGGAATGGGGCAGAGCGCGAGCGCCTGGGCGCGCTGCTCGACGCCGAGCTCGAGCGGCGTCCCCTGCGTACGAGCGAGCCCGGCGAGATCGACGACGAACTGCTCGAGTCCCTGAAGGCCCTGGGGTACGCGGAGTAGGGCAGGCGGAGTGGGGTACGCGGAGTAGGGTACGCGGAGTGAGATCGCCGGGTGCTAGTCGTCCAGAGCTCGGAGGGTCTCGAGATCCTGGACGGCGGCGACCAGGCGGGTGAGATTGGCGACCGTAATGGCTTCCCCGTAGTTCGTCGGTGGCGTGATGAGCCAGCCGATGACGAGGCCCCAGATCACGCTCTGACGGTAGAGCCGCCACGCCTGCTCTGCGCTGGGCGCACTCTCGACGCCGCGGCGCCGCAGTCCGTCGAGATAGAAGTCGATGAGCTCGCGCTCGTGGCTACGCCGTAGCTCCGTGTCGAGGCCGGTGACCAGCAGGTAGGTGAAGTCGTGGGCCCAGCGACCCTTGACCATGAGCTGCCAGTCGAGCAGGCCGCCGCCCGCGTGGGGCAGGAGCGCGTCGGGAACAGGCGCGTCGGGAAGAAGATAAGTGTTGCCGATGTGGGGGTCACCGTGGAGCAGGGTGTGGGGCTCGCTGGCGAGGATCTTCTGCACCTTCCAGAGCTGTTCCCAGAGCTGGTCGAGCGTGCGGTCGAGGGGGCGGATCAGCTCGGCCTTGAACTCGTTCTTCTGCACCTGGTCCTTGATGAGCTCCAGCCCGTAGGTGTCGAAGATGGGGAACATGCCGCCCGAGCAAGGGGTGGCGACCCAGGCCAGGTCTGCCTCGAGGCGCGGGCTGGCCCAATAGCGGGCGTGGAGGGTGGCGAGGGTGTCCACGAGGCTTCGCATTTCTTCGATGCGGATGGGCGTCGTCGCGTTGGGGAAGCGCGCCGAACGCAGGGCGAGGTCCTCCATGAGGACCCCGAACTGGCCTGTCTCCTCGTCGAAGAGGCTGCCGTAGGCCTGCGGTGCCTCGATGGGGAGCTCGTGGCGGATGTCCCGGTAGAAGCGCACCTCGTTGAGGTACATTGCTCGAGGCGCGTGGGGCTGCATCAGCATGGTCTTGAGCAGAACTCTCGAGGGCAGGCCGAAGTCGCACCCGGGCGCGTAGCGCAGATCGAGGCTCACGCGGTCCGCGGTGGAGGCGAAACCGTCGCCGCACTGGGCCGTATGGGCGACCTGGACCTCTTCGACCCGGACGCCCGGCGTGCGTTCGGCCATCACCGAGGTGAGCAGCTCGGGACTGAGTTCTTCGACTCTGGAGGGGAAGCGATTGGAGGGGACGGGCGCCATCGCTCCAGTATACCCTGGGTCAAGGGCCCACGAGTCAGAGCGCTGCGGCCGGGGCTTGCGCTGGAGCCGGGGGCATGGCACACCCGCAGCACAGGAATGGGCATGGAGGGGAGAGGTTGAAGCGGTCTTTGCAGCCCGAGCGTGACGAAGCGTTGGACGAAGTCCCGGACGACGCGCTCGCAAACCGCCGCGGCGAGTACTTCGGCGACGTGCTCGAGAAGGCTGTCGCTCGGCGCGCCTTTCTCAAGGCCGCGGGCGCTCTCGGGGCTGCGGGCGCGTTCAGGGGCGCGGCCCTCGTCATTGCGCCGGCCCTGATCCGTCCCCGGCCCGCCAGCGCGCTGCTCGGCCTGTGGGAGGACCCCGGAGACCGGCTGGCCTTCAAGACGGTACCGCCGGGTGACGAGCGGGAAGTGGAGGTACCGGAGGGATACGCGTTCGACACGATCCTGCGCTGGGGGGACCCCCTCGCTGCGGACGCACCGGAATTCGACCTCGACGCCCAGACAGGCCCGAGCCAGGCGCGCCAGTTCGGCTACAACTGCGACCTCGTGCTGTGGTTTCCGCTCTCCGAAGCCGCGGCTCCCGGAGAAGCGCCAGAAATGGCTTCGCGCTCCTGGCCGCTGGTCGGCACCCTGCGCCGACTCAACCCCTTCAGTTGGCGGCGCGGGCCGACCGCGCGGGCGCTCCTTGCCGTCAATCACGAGTACACCACCGGCGTGGATATGTTCCGCAGCTACCGGCCGGGTGCCGACCGGGACCAGGCCGAGGTGGAGATCGAAGCCCACGGGACCTCCATCGTAGAGGTCGTGTGCGATCCGGAGGGTCGCTGGCGCTACCGGCGCGATTCCGGCTTCAACCGGCGCACGACGGGCTCGAGCGTCATGGAGATCAGCGGGCCCCTGCGCGGATACGCGCTCATGCAGAGCGCGGGCGATCCGACGGGCACGCGGGTGAAGGGCTCGCTCAACAACTGCGCAGGCGGCCGTACGCCCTGGGGCACTCTGCTCACCTGCGAGGAGAACTTCGACCAGTACTTCGCCAATTTCGACACTGTCCCGTCGTCCCATCGCCGAAGCGCGGAGTTGAGCCGGCGCATTCCCGCCATGCCGGGCTCGACGCCGCGCAAGTGGGAGCTCTTCGACCCCCGCTTCGACTTGTCCCGGGACCCAGTCGAGTACAATCGCTTCGGCTACGTGGTCGAGATCGACCCCTACGATCCGGCATTCGTGCCCAGGAAGCGCACGGCGCTCGGCCGCTTCAAGCACGAGACGGCGACGACGCGCGTGGCTCGCGACGGGCGCGTGGCAGTCTATTCGGGCGACGATTCCCGCTTCGAGTACGTCTACAAGTTCGTGAGCCGGGGCCGCTTCGACCCGCGCCGCAGGTCGGCGAATCGGGACCTCCTCGACGAGGGCACGCTCCACGTGGCGCGCTTCGATCCGGGACTCGGCTTCGATCCCGACATGGGGAGCGGCGAGTGGCTGCCCCTGGTCTGGAAGGAGGGAGGGGCGCTTCACCGGGCCGGCTATCGCGACCAGCAGGAAGTGCTGCTCGACACGCGCGGCGCCGCGGACCAGCTCGGCGCGACGCCCATGGACCGCCCCGAGGATATCGAGGCGAGCCCGATCACGGGGCGCGTCTACATTGCCCTCACCAACAACTCCAAACGTAGCCCGGAGCCGGGCCCGGGCCGCTTCGGTGACCGCGACCGGGATATCGAGCTCGGTCCCACGGCAGCCAACCCGCGCGGTCCCAATCCCCACGGCCACATCATCGAGCTCATCGAAGAGGGCGACGACGCCGGTGCGCTGCGCTTTCGCTGGAACATCTTCGTGAAGTGCGGCCATCCCGACAGCCCAACGGACGGCGCCCGCTTCGGGGACGTCGGCGATCCTGCGGCGTCGGGGGTGAGCCCGATTTCGGACCCCGACAACGTTGCCTTCGACGACGAGGGAAATCTGTGGATCGCAACCGATGGCCAGTACGCCAGCGAGGCGGACGGCTTCGGCCAGAACGATGGCATCTTCGCCGTGCCCGTGGAGGGCAAGCAGCGGGGCCTCCTGCGCCAGTTTCTCTCCTCGGTTCCTCGGGCCGAGGTATGCGGTCCGGCGTTCTCGGGTGACGACCGCAGCTTCTTCTGCAGCATTCAGCACCCCCATGAGGGTCGGGCCTTCGAGGAGCACTGGCCGCTGGACGAGAAGGTCGTCTCGAAGCCCAGTGTGATCGGCGTGTGGCACACGGAAGGCGGGAAGATCGGAAGCTGAGCCCTCAGCTCAGGTAAAGAGCCCTCAGCCGGGTAAAGAGCCTTCAGCTCAGGTAAAGAGTCTTCAGCCGGCTGTAGAAAGCCCTCAGCCGAGCAAAGAGCCCTCGAATCCCAAAGGAGTGTCCCCCGTGAGCCCGAGCGTCGGCGATCCCATCAGCATCGAGCAGGCCCGCGTGCGCTCGGGTCTGCGCCTCATCGTGCTGCAGGGTCTGCCGAGCCCCTGGTCCCAGGCCGCGAAGGGGATCCTCCGCGTCAAGGGCATCGAGTACGCGCTGGTGCACCGCAGCGAGAGCGATCCGCCGGGCATCCTCGAGGAGTGGACCGGGCAGGCGAGCTTCCCCGTCGCCATGCTCGACGACGAGCTGCCGCGCAGCGGCTGGGCCGAGATCCTGCTCCTCGCCGAGCGCCTGGCGCCGAAGCCGGCGCTGCTGCCCGCGGACCCCGCCGCGCGCGCCCTGTGCCTCGGGCTCTGCTTCGAGATCTGCGGCGAGATGGGGCTGGGTTGGTGTCGGCGCCTGGAGAGCATCCATGACGGCATGCAGCACGACTCGCCGAGCTCCATCGCGAAGTACCTGGGCGACAAGTACGGCTACACGCCCGAGTCCGGCGCCGCTGCGCGCGGACGCGTGCGGGAGGTGCTTGACGTCCTCGCGGACCGGCTCGAGGCGGAGCGCGCCCGGGGCAACCGCTTCCTGCTGGGTCCTTCGCTCACCGCACTCGATATATACTGGGCTACTTTCTGCAACCTGGTTTCTCCTCTGCCCCCCGAGCTGCTGCCGCTCTCCGAGCGGATGCGGCCCATGTTTACTTCCGAGGATCCCGAGGTGGCGAAGCTCCTGGGCCGGGGCCTGCTCGACCACCGCGACTTCGTCTACCAGGAGTTCCTCGAGCTCCCGGTGGTGCTCTGACCCGTGAAGATCGTGCGCGAGCTCGCCCTGCTGCTCCTCGTCGCGGGCCTCGTGGCTCCCGGGGCGGCGGGTGAAGAGGTGACCCGGCGCTTCGTCGAGGCTCAGCGCTTCGAGGCCGCAGCGGCTCGCCAGGCCGTCGCCGCCGGGCCTCGTCACGTCTACGCCATCGACAACCGGCGCATTCAGAAGCTCGACAAGCGCAGCGGCGTGGTGGAGAAGAGCTGGGAGGGGCCTGCGGACGGGCCCGTCATCCATCTCAACAGCGGAGTGGTGCTGGAGGGGCGCCTCTACTGTGCGCACTCCAACTATCCCGGTGTCCCCATGCAGAGCTCAGTCGAGATCTTCGACGCAGAGAACCTCGAGCACGTCGGCTCCCACAGCTTCGGCATCAGTGACGGCTCGGCGACCTGGGTCGATCGGCACGACGGCTTCTGGTGGGTGGCCTTCGCCCACTACGCCGGGCGGGGCGGGATTCCCGGCAAGGGGCCCGAGTGGACCCGGCTGGTTCAGTACGACGCCGAGTGGCGCCGGGTCGCGGGCTTCGCCCTCCCGCCCGAGCTGATCGAGAGACTACGGCCCTACAGCAGCTCAGGCGGCGCCTGGGGAGGCGACGGCCTGCTCTATGTCTCGGGTCACGACGCGCCGGAGGTCTACGCGCTGCGCCTGCCGCGGGGGGGAGCGACTCTGGAGCTGGTGGAGACCCTGGCCGCGCCCATCGAGGGGCAGGGGATCGCCCTGGACCCGGCCGAGCCGGGAGTGCTGTACGGCATCCTGCGCAGCGTGCGCAGCGTGGTGCGCTCTCGTCTCGCAGAGGACTGAAGCGCTGCGCTAGCTACCCGCCGCGTAGAGATAGTCCCAGGTGTAGATCCCGGTGTCGTGGCTGTCGCTCCACACGATCTGCATCGCGTAGCTTCCCACCAGCTCGATCCTGGCCAGGTCGAGCTCCGGATCCTGCGCGCTGTGCAGTAGCTCCTTGTCCGCGGGCTTGCCCATGTTGGCGTGGCCGCCGCAGCAGTTCACGCAGGGGCACACGGCCCGCAGCCCGGCGAGGGGGTAGTCGCTGCGCCGGCCGTCGCTCCACTCGATGCTCAGCCTGCCCGCTTCGCGGTCGACGGTGATGTCGCTCGGACGTACTCGTGTCATGGTGCTCTCGCTCCGCACTCCCTCGGGTCCCGCGTTTGTAGTCCACGGGAGCTGCCTTGACTGCGCGATGACTTCCTCGCGTTCAACGAGCAGCGCGCATCTCAGTCGTCGAAGCGTCCGGAGTTCTGGATGTAGTCCACGGCCTCGCGGAGGGAGAGCTCCATGGGTCGCGGCCGCCAGCCCAGCTCCTTCTCGGCCTTGGAGATGTCGAAGTCCCCCATGGTCTGGGAGATATCGAGGCTCTTGATGGTGAGCACCGTGTCGCGACCGAAGAGCACGTTGATCTTCTCGACGGGCCACACCCAGGCGTACATGAGCCACATGGGGATGTGGATCCGGGGCGGCGGGACGCCGGCGAACTTCGCCGCCAGCGCGCATCCCTCCTGCATCGTCATGAAAGAGTCGGCGATGATGTATCGCCCGCCCGCCCGGCCGTGTCGGTCCGCGAGGATCAGGGCTTCGGCGGCGTCGCGAACCCCGACCACGTTCATGGAGATGTCCCAATAGGCCGGCATGCGCCGCTTCACCACGCGCAGGATCATGTCGCCGTGGGGGGTGGGCTGGCGGTCGTTACCGCCGAAGGTGGTGGCGACGCAGCACGCCACGGCGTCCAGACCTCGCTCGACGAACTCGGCCAGGAGCCGCTCGCCCATCACCCGCGTGCGGATGTAGGGCGGCGCTTCGTCCCACCAGTTGAACTCGTCCTCCTCGGACGCCACACCGCTGGGATTCAGCCCGATGGTCACGATGCTGCTGGTGAGGACGAACTTCTCGACCCCCTGCTCGAGGGCGGCCTCGAGGGAGTTGCGCAGCCCGTCGACGTTGGTTCGGTAGAGGGGCGCGGGATCGGCCAGCCAGGCCCGGGTGTCCACGACGCAGTGGAAGACGCTCGAGCAGCCCTCCATGGCACGCAGCAGGGAGTCCTTGTCCGAGACGTCGCCGTGCACGTGCTCCAGCTCGAGGTCCGCGAGCAGGGAGACGTCGCTGCTCGGCCGGGTGAAGATGCGTAGCTCCCGCCCGGCCTCGGCGAGCAGGCGTGCTACGTGGCTGCCCAGGAAGCCGCTGGCGCCCAGCACCAGGGCCTTGCCGCCCCGGCTTCCAGTCTGACCGGGAGTCGCATCCGCGTTGTCGATCTCCACTTTCTGCCTCCTCTCGTTTCCTGGAATTCTAGCCATCTCTTGCAGGGTCTTGCCGCGGCGCTTCGCCCCCACCACACTCCCCGCTCAGCCCGCACTCCCCGCTCAGCCCGCACAGGAGGAAAGCATGGCCAGAGAAGCAGTCATCGTCGAGAGCGCGCGCACGGCTCTCACCAAGGCGAACCGGGGCTCGTTCAACATCACCGAGCCCGTCGATTACCTCGCCCACGCGCTGAAGTCGGTGGTGGAACGCGTGCCGGGCCTCGATCCCATGGAGATCGAGGACGTGGCCGTGGGATGCGGCTTTCCCGAGGGCTGCCAGGGCATGAATACCGCGCGCGTCGCCGCCATGGTGGCGGGATTCCCCAAGGAGGTCGCCGCCGTCACGGTGAACCGCTTCTGCTCCTCGGCCTCCCAGTCGATCATGATGGCGGCCCACGCCATCGTGCAGGAGGGCGCCGAGGTCGCCATCGGCGCGGGCGTCGAGACCATCACCATGATGCAGGACGGCACCCAGAATACGAACCGCCTGGTCAACAAAGCCGCTGTGGAGCGCTTTCCGGGCCTCTTCTATCCCATGGGCGTCACGGCCGAGATCGTGGCCGATCGCTACGACGTGACCCGCGAGCAGCAGGACGAATACTCGCTCCAGAGCCAGCAGCGCTACGCCGCCGCGGTCGAGCAGGGCTGGATCGCGGAGGAGATCGCGCCCATGCAGACGACGCGCAAGGTAATCAAGAAGGACCAGGAGCCCTACGACGAGGAGTGCACCGTCGACCTGGACGAGTGCAACCGCCCCTCTACCACCCTCGAGGGGCTGGGCGGCCTCAAGCCGGTCTTCAAGCCGGCGGAGGAGGGCGGGACGGTGACGGCGGGAAACGCCTCGCAGCTCTCCGACGGAGCCTCGGCGACCTTGCTCATGTCCTCCGATCGGGCCAAGGCCCTGGGCGTCGAACCCCTGGCGGTGTACCGCGGAACCGCGGTAGCGGGCTGCGGGCCCGAGGAGATGGGGATCGGCCCGGTCTTCGCGGTGCCCAAGCTGCTGAAGCGCCACGGCCTGAGCATGGACGACATCGACATCGTCGAGCTCAACGAGGCCTTCGCGTCACAACTCCTCTATTGCCAGCGCGAGCTCGGGATTCCCAACGAGAAGCTCAACCCCTGTGGCGGCTCGATTTCCATCGGCCATCCCTTCGGCATGACGGGCTCACGCATGACCGGGCGTCTCGTGCGGGACCTGCAACGCACGGGCGGGCGCTACGGGATCGTCACCATGTGCATCGGTGGAGGGCAGGGGCTGGCTTCGCTCTTCGAGCGGGTCTGAGCGAGCGCCGCGGCTAACGAGAATCGAGACGCATGATCTTCGGGTGACTGCCGCGGATGAGTGCGATCATGGCGTCCTTGAAGCCGTGCTTTTCCCGGAAGGTCTGGACGACGCGCTCGCGCAGGGCGGGGTCCTCGACGAAGTGCACTCGCAGCGGCAACTCCGCGTCTTCGATGCGAAGCACGATATCGGGGTTGCGGGTGACGTTGGCGCCCCAGCCGGTGTGGCCCGTTCGGATGTAGCCCTGGCCGTCGACGACCGCGAGCCACACCTTCGTGGTGCGGGTGGAGCCGTCCTCGTTGCTCGAGAGCACCTCGGCGACCCTGACCTCCGCGTACGGGTCCCAATCGATGTCAGCCGCGCCCGTCGGCGCGGCAAGTGCGAGAAGGGCGACAAGGTGGAGAAGGGCGAGGGCGGCCAAGCCGAAGGCGCGGATGCTGCGGGTCATGGGGTGTCTCTCCTCGGGTTCGGGCGACCCGAGGATATCAGCAGCGGGGCTGCGGGCAGGGACAGGGCTCGATTCCTCCGGGGGCTGATCGCGATCTTGCGCCCCTTGGCTTACTCTCGTTCCCCTTCCGCCTCGCAATCCCCGTGCAGCGATCGAGAGGGCACCCATGAAGATCGAGTTCACCCCCAAACAGCTGGCGCTGCGCGACGAGATGCGCGCCTACTTCGAAGACCTGATGATCCCCGAGCTCGTCGAGGAGCTCTCCAGGGGGGCCGGGGAGGGGGGCGGTCCCGAGTACCGCAAGGCCCTGCGCAGGATCGGCGCCGACGGCTGGATCAGTCTGAGCTGGCCCGAGGAGCTGGGCGGGCGGGGCGCCACCGCGATGGAGCAGTACATCTTCACCGAAGAGGTGATGCGGACCGGATTCCCCTACCCCTTCCTCACGACCGAGGCCATCGGTCCCGTGCTGGCCGAGTACGCCGACGAGGAGATCAAGGAGACCGTCGTCAAGGGCATCCTGCGCGGCGAGGTCGTGATTGCCATCGGCTACTCGGAGCCCAGCGCCGGCACGGATCTCGCCTCCCTCACCACCCGAGCCGATCGCGACGGCGACGAGTGGGTGATCAACGGTCAGAAGACCTTCACCAGCCTGGCCGATTTCTCGGACTACATCTGGCTCGCCGCGCGCACGGATCCCGAATCGAAGAAGCACCGCGGCCTCTCGCTCCTGCTCGTGCCCAACGACGCCGAGGGCCTCTCGGTCTCGCCCATCTGGACTCTGGGCGTGCGTACCAACGCGACCTACTACGACAACGTACGCGTGCCGGCCAACCATCTCATCGGCGGCGAGGGCAACGGCTGGGGTCTCATCACCGGGCAGCTCAACCGCGAGCGCCTCTCCCTGGTGAACCACGGATCGGCGGACAGTCTCTTCCACTCCGTCGCGCGGTGGGCCGCAGAGACCAAGCGCCCGGACGGTCGCCGGGTGATCGACCTGCCCTGGGTGCAGCACAACCTCGCGAGGGTGAAGACCGGCCTCGAGGCTCTGAAGTTGCTGTGCTGGAAGCAGGCGTGGGAGATGAGCGAAGGCACCTTGCAGATGGCGGACGCCTCGGTGGCCAAGGTCTACGGCACCGAGTTCTTTCTCGAGCTCTACCGGCTGCTGGGGGAGGTCGTGGGACAGGCCGGCGGCACGCTCCAACGAGAATCGCCGGGGGCCGTTCTTCAGGGGCGGCTCGAGTTCATGTACCGGGTCGGCTCCATCCTGACCTTCGGCGGCGGCACCAACGAAGTGCAGCGCGACATCATCGCTGCGGCGGGCCTGCGCATGCCGCGCAGCCGCTGAGTCCGCGCGCGCAAGAGATCGAGAGGACGAGTCATGGATTTCTCACTTTCCGAAGAGCAGATCGAGCTCCAGAAGTTGGCCCGGCAGATCCTCGCGGATCAGACCGACAACGAGCGCCTGCGCGAGGTCGAGGCCCGGGACGAGCGCTTCGACGACAAGCTCTGGCGCGATCTCGCTGAGGCCGGGCTGCTGGGCATCGGCATCGCGGAAGAGCAGGGCGGCATGGATCTGGGCTTCGAGAGCGTGTGCCTGCTGGTCGAGGAGGTGGGGGCCACGATGGCGCCCCTTCCCGTGATCCCCACCCTGGTTTCCGGCGCGCTCCCCATCCAGCGCTTCGGGAGCGACGCGCAGAAGCAGCGCCTCTTGCCCGGCGTCGCGTCGGGCGAGCGCCTGCTCAGTGCAGCCCTCATCGAGAGCGGCAACGAGGACCCCTGCGCGCCGCTCACTACCGCAAAGAAGAGCGGCGACGGATGGTCGCTCAGCGGGGAGAAGACCTGCGTGCCCTTCGCGAATCGTGCCGAGCGAATCCTGGTGGGCGCCCGGCTGGAGGGGGGGCTGGGCGTCTTCCTCCTCGACCCCCAGGCCGAGGGTGTGGAGCTGCGACGGCAGGTGAGCACGGCGGGAGAGCCGCAGTTCCAGCTGCTGCTCGGCAACGCCGTGGTGGCCGCCGAAGATCGCCTGGCGGGCTCCGGCGAGGCGGCGGAGCTGTTGCGCTGGACTGCAGAGCGCACGTCCGCTGCCTGGTGCGCCATGGCGGTGGGGGTCGCGGATCGGTCGACCCGCATGACCGCCGAGTACACCGCCGAGCGCGAGCAGTTCGGCGTGAAGATCGCGACCTTCCAGGCCGTGGGGCAGCGCGCCGCCGACTGCTACATCGACGTGCAGTGCCTGCGCGGCGTGACCCAGCAGGCCGTCTCTCTTCTCGACGGTGAGCGCGAAGCCGGCGACGAGGTCACCATCGCGAAGATCTGGGCCGGCGACGTGCTCCACCGGGTGAGCCACGCCGCCCAACACCTCCACGGCGGCATCGGCGTCGACCGCGACTACCCGCTCTTCCGCTACTGCCTCTGGGCCAAGCAGATCGAGCTCGCCATGGGCTCCTCCGCCGAGCTCACTGCCCAGCTCGGCCAACGCATCGCCGCCAACGTCAGCGCCTGACCCCTGCCACGCGGGCGGAGGGGGCGTCCCCAGCTGGAGCCAGGTGGATGCGGGGAGGAGTCGTGGGATGAGCAGCGAGGTGAAGATCAACGCCGTCCGCATCGACGGCCAGGACAACGTCGTTACGCTGCTGAACGAGGTCGGCGACCATGAGCCGGTGGCCTGGGATCAGGAGGGCTACCTCGTGGCCAGGGAGCCCATACCCGAGGGCCACAAGGTGGCGCTTCACGACATCGGCGAGGGCGAGGTGGTGCGCAAGTACGGCCACTCCATCGGCACCGCCGCTCGGGACATCGCCCGGGGCGATCACGTACACACCCACAACCTCGCGCCAGAGGAGGGCTGAGATGGGCTTCCGCGGCTATCGGCGAAGCGACGGCCGGGTGGGCGTGCGCAATCATGTGGTGGTGATGAGCTCGGTGAGCTGCGCCAACGGCGTCGTCGAGGCCATCGGGCGCGAGCTTCCCGAAGTGAAGACCGTGATCCACAGCGAGGGATGCGGGCGCGGCCCGGCGGACGTCCCCGCCACCCTGCGTACACTGGTCGGCGTCGCGCGGCACCCCAACGTTGCGGCGACCCTGGTCGTGGGCCTCGGCTGCGAGGCCATCAAGGCGCAGATCGTCGCCGGCCAGGCGGCCGAGGGCGGCCGGCGAATCGAGGTCATCGGCATCCAGGAGTGCGGCGGCACGCCGAAGAGCGTGGCCCGGGGCGTGGAGATCGCCCAGGGCATGCTCGCGGAGGCCGCCACGGCCGAGCGCGAGGAGGTCGGCTTCGAGCACCTGACCCTCGCCATGGAGTGTGGCGGCTCCGACTCCATGTCGGGCATCACCGCGAACCCCTGCGTGGGCAGGGCGGCCGATTGGCTGGTGGAGCGGGGAGGCCGAGTGATCCTGTCGGAGATCACCGAGTTCATCGGCACCGAGGAGATCGTGGCCGAGCGCTGCGCAACGCCCGAGCTGAGCGAGCAGGTCCTCTCGGAGCTGGCCGGCCATCGTGCCTGGGTGAAGCGCGAGCTCGGCCCCATGGCGAATTTCGTGATCGCGCCGGGTAACAGCGAGGGCGGCCTCTCGAGCATCGCGGAGAAGTCCCTGGGCTGCATCGAAAAAGGGGGCCGCTCGCCGATTCGCGAGATCGTGGATTATGCGGAGTCGCCCGGGAGCAAGGGGCTCGTCATCATGAAGACCCCCGGCTCGGACATCTTCTCGATTACGGGCATGATCGCCGGCGGCGCGCAGTTGGTGCTCTTCACGACGGGGCGGGGCTCGCCGGCGGGATCGCCCATCGCGCCCGTGGTCAAGATCGCCTCGACGACCCGCCTCTTCGAGTCGATGCCGGACGACATGGACTTCGACGCCGGCTGCATCGCCGCGGGCTCGAGCCTCTCCGAGGTGGGGGAGGAGCTGGTCGGCCTGGTCGTGGAGGTCGCCGAGGGCCGGGCGACCCGGGCCGAAATCAATCGCTGTGAGCTCTTCGCCATCCACACCGTAGGGGCGGCATTCTGAGCTGGCCGCATCTCGGGTCGGCTCGGCGGCTGGCCGGCGGGTGCTCGGCCTCCCTCGAGGGGCCCGATTGCCGCGGCTCGCGCAGAGCTGGCACGGAAGCTGCTAGAGCAAGGCAGGAAAGCTGCTAGAGCAAGGCAGGGGAAGGGAGTGGCTGGGGACTGGGGGGGGTAAGTAGCGGAACCTGGCAGTAGACTGTAGACGAGTTGGAGAGAGTCCGTAGGCGGCCGGCGGATCGTATCCGCCGGACGGGAGAGTTTCGCGACGAGACGAACGGAGGATCGGCGGGATGGAATCCGACGACAGGGGCGAGAAGGGCGGTCGAGGCCACAAAGTCGAGGAGCAGCTCCTCGAGCACATCCGGGAGAGCCACCGCCGCCTGCGATCCCTGCTCGACGCCCTCGGCAACGCCCGGGATCCCGAGGCGATTCGGACCGCGCTCACGCCGCTCCCGGAGCTTCTCTCCGAGCACTTCTCCGACGAGGAGCGTCCGGGAGGCCTCTTCGAGGGGCTGCGCGAGGCGCGTCCCTCCATCGAGCCGCAGCTCGCCCTCCTGCACGCCGAGCACGAGAAGATCCTCGAGGCGCTAAGGGTGATTTCGTTGCAGCTGGAGTCCGGCGAGGCGACCGATCGGGCCCTCGAGAAGCTCAAGGACGCGGCCAGTGCGCTCATCACCATGCTCGCGGAGCACGAGCAGGGGGAGAGCAAGCTCACCGCGGAGGCCTACTACTCCGATGACGGCGGCTCAGGGTGAAGTCCGGTGTGCCGATGAGTTCCTGGGCAGTGGGACATATTGGACTACCCACGGTGGCGATCCGCCCCACATTGGAGGTCCCGGTCGCGGAAACCCACCACGCGGGATCCCACCATTTTTGGGAACCCAAGATGAAGGTGCCTCGTCTCAATCCCGCAGCCAGCGAGTCTGACTCTCTGATCTGAGCCTGTACCGAGCAAGGAGCTACGCGCCCGCCATGTCCGAAGCCGCCCAGTCGAGCAGTGATGCAGAAGCCTCCACCACCCCCGGTGTGCCGACCGCGGTTCCGGTCCGCAACCTCTCCCAGCAGATCGTGGAGATCGTGAGCGATTCGGGGGAAGGCGCCCAGACGGCCGGCCTCCTCTTCGGCACGGTCTGCGCCAAGATGGGCAACGGGCTGTGGACCGTCGAGATCATTCCCGCGGAGATCGAGCCGCCGGCTCGTTCCCGGGCCGGCGCCAGCGGCATCCGCATCCGTTTCGGGAACGGTCCCGTCGCGAACATAGGCGACCAGGCCGATCTCGTGGTGGCCTTCAACGAGCAGGTCCTCTACGGCCGGATCGATCAGCAGGCGCTGGGTGCGGGCACGGTGCTGCTCATCGACGGGCGTTGGGGCTCGAGCGAGGATGCGAAGATCCGCGAGGCCTACGAGAGGGCCCTCGAGGACTTCCATCTCAAGGGCTACGACGTGCGCGAGATCCCCATCCACGATGAGACGGCGAGGCTGGTCGAGAACCCGCGCCGCGGCAAGAACATGTGGGTGGTGGGACTGCTCTGCGCGCTGCACAACCGCGACCTCGAGCTGGCCATGACGGAGGTGCGCGAGCTCTTCCGTCGCAAGCGCAAGGGCGAGGAGGTGATCGCCCAGAACCACGCGCTCCTGCGCGCCGGCTACGACTGGGCGATCGAGCACCTCGACATGTGCTTCGACATCCCCAGCGAGGTGAGCGAGGAGCCCAGGGTGGTGATGAGCGGAAATTCGGCCATCGCCATGGGTTGCATGGCGGCCGGGATCGAGGTCTGCTCCATGTATCCCATCACCCCCGCCACCTCGGTCTCCCACTTCCTGGCTGCCGACTTCCACAAGGCCGGTGGCGTCGTTCACCAGGCCGAGGACGAGATCGCTGCGGTGGGCTTCGCGCTCGGTGCCTCCTACTCGGGCAAGACGGCGATCACCATTACTTCGGGTCCCGGGATGGCGCTCAAGACCGAACTCCTCGGTCTCGCCGTCATGGCCGAGATTCCCCTGGTCGTGGTCGACGTTCAGCGCGGCGGCCCTGCCACCGGTCTGCCCACCAAGGTGGAGCAGGGCGATCTGCTCCACGCCTACTTCGGGCAGCCCGGCGACGCGCCCAAGATCATCATGGCCCCCTCGAGTCACGAGGAGTGCTTCCACTTCATGGTGACGGCCCGCCAGCTCGCCGAGAGCTTTCGTACGCCGGTCTTCGTCTTGAGCGACGCCAACCTCGCCACCGCCCAGGCCTGCTTCCCGCGGCCGGAGCTCAACGAGGACTGGCTTTCGCCGCCCGTCGACCAGGCTCCCTGGAAGGAGGGGGCGCCGGCCTACGACTGGGACCCCGAGACGGGGCTCTCGCCGCGGCCCATACCGGGGCAGCCGGGCGGCGCCTACGTGCTCACGGGGCTCGCCCACGACGAGGAGAGCCACATCGCCTACGAATCGGCGATCAACCAGCACGCCATGCAGATGCGCAGCCGCAAGCTCGCCGCCCTGCAGAAGGCGCTCCGGCCGCCGCAGATCCACGGCGACGAGGAGGGCGAGCTGCTGGTGGTGGGCTGGGGCTCGACCCGGGGCGCCATCGAGGAGGCCGTCGACCGCCTCCGGAAGGACGGCGTGCGCGCCGGCGCCATCTGCCTGCGCTTCCTCTCGCCCATGGAGCCGGGCCTGAAGGAGATCTTCGCGCGCTACCGGCGCGTGATGACCGTCGAGATCAACTACAGCGACGACCTCGGTGACCCGGTCGTCGACCCGTCGAGCCGCCGCTACTCCCAGCTCGCGTGGCTGCTGCGGGCCGCCACCCTGGTCGACGTCGACTGCTGGTCGCGGGTCCCCGGCCAGCCCCTGCCACCCCAGATGATCGAGGAGGCCCTGCGCAGCCGCCTCGAAGGAGCCGCGTGATGTTCGGACTCAAGACGGACTGGTTCGAAGAGGCGAGCCCGCGTTACTACAGCGTGGGCGACTACGAGGGCGGCACGGCGCGCTGGTGCCCGGGCTGCGGCGACCACGCCGTGCTCACCGCCGTTCAGCGCCTGTGTCGCGACGAGCAGCTCGAGCCCGAGAAGACCGTCTTCGTCTCGGGGATCGGCTGCGCGAGCCGCTTTCCCCACTACATGAATGCCTACGGCTTCCACGGTCTCCACGGCCGGGCCCTGCCGGTGGCCTGCGGCATCCGTGCCCGGCGGCCCGACCTGCACGTCTTCGTGTCGACCGGAGACGGCGACTGCTGCTCCATCGGCGCCGGGCACTGGGTCCACGCCATCCGGTACAACATGAAGATGGTCGTGATGCTCCTCGACAACAACCTCTACGGCCTCACCAAGAACCAGACCTCGCCGACCTCGGGCAAGGGATCGAAGACGAACACCCATCCCCAGGGCTCGGTGCTCGACCCCATCAACCCGATCCAGACCACTCTGGGCATCAGCAACGCCTCCTTCGTGGCCCAGACTGTGGATTGGAATCCCGCCCACCTCCTCGCCACCCTGGAGGCCGCCCATCAGCATCCGGGCCTGGCCTTCGTGCGCATCCTGCAGCGCTGCCCCCACTTTCAGACCGGACTCTTCGATCCCCTGCAGAGCGATCCTTCGAAGCTACTGCTGCTCACCCATCCCGACGGCATCGCGCTGGACGAGTCCATCACGCGCGTGTTGAAGAACCAGCGCGAGCACGATCCCGCGGATCTCGCCGGCGCGCGGGAGATCGCGGACCTCGAGGAGGCGACGCCCATCGGCCTCTTCTACCGCAACGAGAACGCCGACCGCTACGACGACTTCACCGTGCAGGGGCTCGCCACCTCGCGCGCAGACAAGCTGACGGCGCTCGAGAGCGAGCTCGATCGATACCAGATCTGAGCCGAGGCGGAGGTTGGCTGGCGTGGCGGCAAAGTCCGCAGAGCGAGGAGAGGCGCCGGCGAAGCAGCCGAAGCGGCTGCTCGGCGTTGCCGACGCGGTAGAGCGCCTCGAGACGAGCATCCTGGCGCAGGCCCCGGCCCACGATTGCGCGGCTGCCGAAGGGCTCGCGCTCGCGGGGGTGCGCGCGGCCAGCGTGAGCGAAGGCGCACCCGGGGAGCTGCTGGGCGAGGATCGCGCGTGGCTCGAGAGTTCCTGCGTTCACCACCTGTGGATGGAGCCGGGGGCCTCGTCGAGGGGAGCTTTCGAGTTCGCGGCGGCGAGCGCCGAGGACGCCCTCGAACACTGCGTCGCCGCTCATCTGCTGAGCGCCTGGCTCGGGCGGGCGGGAGTGTGCTCCGTGGCGCCCGCACTGGCCGAGGGCCTGAGCCTGGTGGAGCTCCCCGAGGCGGCCGCCGTGGAGCGCCTGCTGCGCGCGGAGGCACCGCTGCTACGCGAAGTCGTCGAAGGCGAGAGTGTCGAAAGTGAAGGCGTCGAAGGCGAGAGGGTCGAAGGCGAAAGGGTCGGAAGCGAAAGCGTCGGAGCGGATGACGCGCAAGAGCTGGCTGCCGCCGCTCTGGGTCTCGCGGCCGGAGGCGAGGGCTGTGTCCGACCGGTCCTCGTCGATATCGAGGGCTCCGCGGTGGGCGCGGACGCGGAGGTGGTGCTCGTTGCTGCCGGGCTCCAGAGCAGCGTGGCCCGAGATGCTGCGCGTTGTCTCGTCGGAGCGGGGCTGCCGGCGACGGCGCTCAGCGTCGTGCTCGTGCGTCCATTCCCCGCGGCCGCGCTGCGCAGCGCGTTGGCAGGCGCCCGTCGCGTCCATGTGCTGCACGCCGAGGGGACGCCCTGTGCGCTCCTCGAGCGGGTGCGCGCCAACGCTCCGGAGGGCTGCGAGCTTCGCCCGCTGGCGGCGAGCACCCCGGTGGCTGCACTCGAGGCGCTGGCGTCTGCGCTCCCCGACCCTGCAGGAGCTTTCGAATCGGCCGTCCGCGCTGCGAGCTCCGCCGAGCAGAGGCTGACGCACCGCCTGGTGGTCGCACCCACCGGCTCCTGGGGTCGCGATGCGGCAGGCCGCGTGCTCTCGGCTCTCGCGGAGCGCCGTCCCCTGCGCGTGGACCGGCGCAGCCGCGCTCACCTGGGCGCGAGGGTCCTGGCGTGGGACGAGGCGGGGAGCCCGTCGTGCAAGGCGGACAAGGCGGAGAGGGACCTCCTCATCGTCGCAGGACCGTCGCTCCTCGAGCCCCGCGGCGCCCTGGCGCTGCTGCGCCCCGGGAGCGCCGTGCTACTCCCCGCTGCGGCGCATTCGAGCCGAGAGCTGGCGGGGCTCTTCAGCGTCGAGATCCGGCAGCTCCTGCGCGAGCGCAATCACGAGATCTACTGGGTCGATGCTGCCGGCTCGGGTATGCAGGCCTCGGAGCTGCTGGCCGCCGCGGCCGTGGCCGTGATCGTGAATCCGGAGGAGCCGGCCCGGGCCGCGGAGCTGACGGGCGGGGCGGATCTCTGGCTCGAGGCGGGTTCGAAGGCGATCCGGAGGCTGCGACGCGAGGATCTCGCCGAGGACGCGCTGCCCGAGGAGGTGGACTTCCGTTCCCGCTCTCCGCTCCCCCGCATGCCGCGGGCGGTCGACGCGCCGGTCGCGCGCGAGCAGTGGGCCGAGCGACTCCATCGCTTCCACACCCGCGGCCCAGGCGAATTCGCGCCGGCTCCCCAGCCGCTCCTGCGCCCCCTGGTGTTCGAGCAGCTCGCCGGTCGCTCGGGCGCGAGCGCTTCCCATCCCTTTGTCCTCGTTGCCGCTGACAAGGCCGGTCCGCCGCTGGTCGCGCGAGGGTTCGCGGAGCTCCTCGGCGAGGCGATCGAAGCCGGGGCCGAGGCGGGACACGCGCCCGGAGTCCTCGAGCGCAACCTCGACTCGCTGACCGCCGGGGTGGCGCATCGGCTGGCTGAGCGCGGGGAGCCAGGCGAGCTGCGCGAGCTGGTGGCCTCGGCGGGTGAGGAGCTGGGCCGCAGCCTCGAGCTCGCCGAGCCCGAGCGCTTCGCGGCGGAGCTCGCGGGAGTGGGAGAGCAGCTGGCTGCCGGCGCCCAGGTGCTTGATCTTCGCGCCGATACGGCACTGCGGCTCTATCTCGCGCTCCAGTCGGCGGTGAATACTCCCTTGCGGCGCCGCTTCGGCGCGCGACTCGTGAAGCTGCGCGACCGGCTTCGGGATCTGCTCGAGCTCGATCACCGGAGCTCCGAGGAAGGCCGGGCCACGGATGCCGTTGCGGCCTCCCTCGGCGACGCGGGCTCCCAGTATCTCGACCCGGCGACCCTCGCCCGCAGCTTGCCGGAGCCCGCCAGTGGGGCGCAGCTCGACGAGCAGCGGCACCGGCGCATCGAGGATGCACTCGCCCGCATCGAGGAGTACCTCGCTGTGGAGGAGCAGCTGCAGGAAGTGGTGTTCCTGCACGCGCCCGGGCACCGCCTGCACATTCCCGATCTGCAGAGGCGAATTCATCCCGATCCCCTGGCGGCCGCCGTGGGCTACTTCGACGGTGTGGCGCGGCGCATGTCGGGCCTCTTTCGCGCGATTCGTGTCGCCGAGCTCGAGGCCGAAGGGGCCTGGCGGGCCGAGCTCCACGAGGCCGCCCTGGCAGATTTGAGCTGGGAGGCCTTCACGGCCGAGGAGCTTGCTCTGGTGCCACGGGTTGCCGTCGTGACGACCGGGCGCCAGCTGCGCAGCCGAGGCCAGGACTCGCTCTCGGAGCTGCTGCGTTCGAGTCGGCCGGTCCACGTGCTCGTGCAGGACGAAGTTGCGGCCGGGGACGAGGCTCGGGACTTCTCCGCCTACCATCTCGACCTCGGTGGTCTCGTCATGGCCCACCGCGAGGTCTTCGCGCTGAGCTCCAGCCTCGCGCGTCCCGACACCCTGTGCGAGCGCTTCGCGCGCATGGCCCGGGCCCCGCGTCCCGCAGTCGCACTGCTCCAGCAGCCGGCACCGGAGTTGGCGCACCTGCGCCCACTGCTCGCCGAAGCCGCGCTGGAAGGGCGCGCCTGTGCGGACTTCCTCTACGACCCGGACGCCGGCGCCAGCTGGGCCGATCGCCTGGACATTGCGGGAAGCCCCCAGCCCGAGCACCCATGGCCGCTTCACCGCGTTCCAGTTCTGGACGCCGACGCGAACGAGACCACCCTCGAGCTGGCCTTCACCTTCGCCGATGCCGTGGCCCTCGATCCCGCCTACGCGGCGCACCTGCACGCGATCCCCGCCGAGGCTTGGGACGACGAGCAGCAACTGCCTCTGGCCGGCTATCTCGAGCGCTTCGATCCCGAGGGCGTTCCCCGCGGCGTCCCCTTCATATGGTGCGTGGACGAGAGCGGCGTGCTGCAGCGCAGTGTGGTGACGCGTGAGCTCGCTCTGGCGAGTCGGGACCGATTGCGCGGGTGGCGGGTCCTCCAGGAGCTGGCAGGGTTCGAGAACGCCCATGCGGAGCGGGCGGCCGAGGCGGCCCGGGAGGCCGCGCTCGCCGATGCGGCCCGGGAGCGGGAGATTCTCGAGCAGCGCTACAGCGAGGCCCTCGCCGCGGCACGGGAGGCGGGTGCCCGCGAATCCATGGAACGCCTCGCGGCGGTGCTCACGATCCCCGGAGGCATCGAGGCGGCGGCCGGGGTGGCGGAGGAATCCCTCACCGCCGCCGCGACGATTGCTGCCGGGGTCCCCGAGGCGACCCCAGCGCCGGTGGACCAGGCTGCGCGGGAGGGGTTGGCTTCCCAAGAAGAAGAGCAGCAAGAAGATCAGGAAGAAGACGACGGGCTCTCTTTCGACGAGCCCTACATCGACGTGCCCTTGTGCACCACCTGTAACGAGTGCACGAACATCAACTCGCGGCTCTTCCAGTACAACGAAGACAAGCAGGCCTTCATCGCCGATGCGAGCGCGGGCAGCTTCGCCGATCTGGTCACGTCCGCCGAGAAGTGTCCCGCCAAGTGCATCCATCCCGGCAAGCCGCGCACCGACGATGCGAGCGCCACCCCGCAGATGCTCGAGCGGGCGGCGAAGTTCAACTGACATGGGGCGGCCGGGGGGCGGACGGGGCGGGGCGGACTGGAGGTCCGGAGGCCTGGCCTGGCTGCAGCGCCTGTGGAGATCGAAGGGGGCTAGCGCGGAGTCCGCGGCGGCCGGCGGGCAGGGCGTGCTGCGGGTGGAGGATGCCCTGGCCGACCTCGAGGCGCGGCTCTGCGAGGCCATCGCGCTGCCCGGCGGCGAAGCTCCGCGCCCACTGACGGGCGCGGGTGGGCTGCGCTCCCTTGCGGCGAGCCGCGCTCCCAGCAACGTCTTCGGGCGGACCCTCGTGAGCGAGGTCGTGCACGGTGCCGGGAGTGCCGTCTCGCTGGCAACTGGAATGACCCTGGCGGGCCTGCGCTCGAGTGCCTTTCTCGCGGGCGACGAGCTCGCGGGTGCGCGCGGCGCCCTCGACGGCGCCGCGTCGCGCATGGCGCCGATGGTGCTGCACGTCGCCATGGGGAGCACGGGGCATCGCGGCTATCACGCCGTTGCAGACTCCGGCTGCTTCCAGATCTTCGCAGGCTGCGGTCAGCAGGCTCTCGACCTGAGTCTGGTGGCGCGGTGGCTCGCCGAGCGGGCCTTGTGCCCGGGCGTGATCGCCACCGACGCCGACGGCCTGGAAGGCTTGCAAGTTCCGGACGCGGAGCTGATTCGCAGCTATCTCGGCGCGCCGGGCGACTCCGCGGCGAGCACCGGTGAGGCCCAGCGCATCCTCTTCGGCTCCGAGCGGCGGCGCCTGCTGGCCTGGTTCGACCCCGATCGGCCCGTCGCCACCGGCGAGCTGGGCGGCTCCCGCCAGAGCACGCGAGGCCGCGAGCTCTTCTTCCGCGAGCCCCTGGTCGAGCTGGCGCGGCAGGGCATGGAGGCGCTGTCGAGCCTGACCGGGCGACCGCTCGCCTTCCTGGACGAGCAGGGAATGGGAGACGCCGAGGTCGTGCTGGTAGCCCAGGGCGCCGTGGCACGCTGCGCCCGGGCAGTGGCCGACGAGCTGCGCCGGCGTCGCGGGCTGCGGGTCGGCGTCGTGGGGATCACCTGGCTGCGCCCGCTTCCCAAGGGCGAGCTGGTCCGCGCACTG
>JAFDEK010000193.1 GCA_019310385.1 Deltaproteobacteria bacterium | reverse complement strand
CCTCTCGGTCGGAATGGGCGTCGTGTGCAGTGCCGGGGCCGAGAGCACGGTGATCATCGACTTCTACACGGACCCGGCGGGCGACGAGATCGACGCCAGCACGCGGATCAACGACGTCTACACGGCGATGGGAGTCGGGTTCGTCTGGGAGTGGGAAGAGGGCGGTGGCGATCAGCTCTGCGGGACTTACACCAAGCAACGTTCCAGCGATACCGACGTCTACGCAGCCGAGCCCGCCGACGATACGACGACCGATCCCAACGCCATCAGCGCCTGCAACGATCCATGGGCTCACACGGGCGTTGGCGCCGTAGCAGGTTATATCGTCGCGACCTTCGACGCCCCGGTGCGCGCGGTGTGTATCGACATCGAGCCCGAGTCCAATGGGTCTGGTGAGTTGATCGCCCTGGCATTCGATGGCAGCGAGCTCAGCAGCGACCAGGACAGCTCCCAAGCCTGCGTGAGCGGCGACGACGACATCTGGGGCGTGAAGTTCTCCGGCGTCGACGGCTCCGTGACCTTCGACACTCTCGCCATCGTCTACGGGCCCATCTACATCGACTTCGACCACCGGCCCGACGGGCAGGACATCGCTAGCGGGGAGGCGGTGAACGACGTCTACGAGAGCCAGGGCGTGCTCTTCTCCCTCGCGGACGACGAGTCGAACTGCGGTGCGGACGATACGGTCTATGCCAACGGGAACACCTCGGGCAAGCCCGTGGACTTTGGCTCCGACTTCAACGCCGTGAGCGCGTGCAGCCCCAATTCTCCCTTCTCGCTGCCCGCCAAGTTCAACGGGGCGAGCGACGGTGTGGTGGTCGCGAGCTTCTTCAGCAACGTCCTCGAGGTGTGCGTCGACAGCGCTCCCGAGTTTGGAGGGGAAGCCCAACTCATCGTGCGCGGCGAGAGCGGAGAGGCCCTGGGTGACCCGATCGTCTCTGCGGCCCTGGGAGAGCGGGAGATCCTGTGCAGCGGTCCGAGGGGAGGGATTCGCAGTGCCGAGTTCGCCGGTGTCGGGACCAAGCGCGCCATCTTCGACGATTTCAGCTTCGAGTTCGGTGGCGCCACGGTGAACTTCGACGAAGATCCGGTGGGCCAGGAGGTCACGGCCGGGACCGACGTCAGGACCGTCTACGAGAGCCTGGGCGTCACCTTCGCGCATATCGGGGAGGTCTCGAGCTGTGCCGGTGAGGAGGTCCGCGCCAGCGCCAACGTCTCCGGCGCCAACGTCTTCGGAACACCCCCCAACGTGGTGACTCCCTGCCCGACCACCACCGACGCGGCCTTCAGCGAGGTCGCGAGGGGACTCGTCGAGGCGCGCTTCGCCCAGCTCCAGGACTCGGTCTGTATCGACGTGCGGGCCTTCCAGGGCAATGCACGAGGCGTGATGCGTGCCTTCGACGACGACGACCTCGAGCTCGAGGAGGTGTACTCGGACCTCGGCGCCATCCAGAGCCTGTGCGTGGCCGAGGACGGGATTCGCAGCGTCCAGTTCGCCGGGGCCGGCCAGTCGAAGGCCTACTTCGACGACCTGCGTTACACCGCGGTGCCCGAGCCCTCGGCGTCCCTGCTGCGCGGGGCGGCGCTCGCGGCGATCGCCCTCATGGGGCGCGCCCGCGCCCGCCGAGGCACCACGGCGACCCGCTGAACCCGCGGGGGCGCGCGTAGGCAAAACCGCGTTATCTGGCACGACTCCCCGATCCGCTGTAATCGTACGCCCTTTCGGCGACACCCATTCGACCCTGGCCTGGCATGCAGCCGGCCTCGGTGGAGCTGCGTATGGACTCCTGCAAACTCGACGGCGAGGCGCGGGTCAGATTTGCGGGCGAAAGCGAGGGGTAAAGGCAACAAGTCGGAGCTTCTCCGGGGCTGCTCGATAGTTCGGTTATGGTTTTCGGCCAATTTGCCGCTACCAAGAGGGGCCGCGCAGGGTCGATGGGCTTTGCGCTGGTGAACTTTTCGCTGAAGAACCTTCCGCTGATGAACCTTCCGCTAGAGGCGACATGGGAAAGTCACTCGTAATCGTCGAGTCACCCGCCAAGGCGCGGACGATCAACAAGTACCTGGGCAAGGACTTCGTTGTGAAGTCCAGCGTGGGACACGTGCGCGACCTGCCGGTGAGTGGCTCCGGGAAGAACAATGTCGATCCCGCGGCCCGCGCTCGGGCGGCGGCCGAGACCCGCAAGCTCCCGCCCGCGAAGCGGGCCGCCCATAAGAAGAAGAAGGCCCGCGCGTCCCTGATCGCCCGGATGGGGCTCGATCCCGAGAAGGGCTGGAAGGCGCGCTACGAAATCCTGCCCGGTAAAGAGAAGGTCGTGGAGGATCTCAAGCGCCTGGCGAAGACCGCGGACCACGTGTTTCTTGCAACGGATCTCGATCGCGAGGGAGAGGCGATCGCCTGGCACCTGCGGGAGGTGATCGGCGGGCCGGACAAGCGCTTCAAACGGGTGGTCTTCAACGAGATCACCAAGACCGCCATCCAGGCCGCCTTCGAGGAGCCCGGTGACCTCGATCTGAGCCGGGTGAACGCCCAGCAGGCCCGCCGCTTCCTCGATCGGGTGGTGGGCTACATGGTGTCGCCGCTGCTGTGGGCCAAGGTGGCGCGGGGGCTCTCCGCCGGCCGGGTCCAGTCCGTCGCGGTGCGCCTGCTCGTCGAGCGGGAGCAGGAGATCCACGCCTTCATCCCGGAGGAGTTCTGGGAGGTCTACGCCGAGCTCCGGACCGAGAGCACGCCGCGCCACGACTTGCGGATGCAGGTCGCCAAGCGTGCCGGGGAGAACTTCCGCCCGACCAGCAAGGCCGAGACCGACGAGGCCCTCGCGCTGCTCGAGGCGGGCGGCTACGAGATCGTCCGGCGCGAGGACAAGCCGACCTCCACCCGGCCCTCGGCGCCCTACATCACCTCGACGCTCCAGCAGGCAGCCAGCACCCGCCTCGGATTCAGCGTCAAGAAGACCATGATGCTCGCCCAGCGCCTGTATGAGGCCGGGCACATCACCTACATGCGCACCGACTCGACGAACCTCAGCGGCGAGGCCGTCCAAGCCTGCCGGGAGCTCATCGGCGAGCGCTTCGGCGCCCAATACCTGCCCGACAAGGCGCCCTCCTATGCGAGCAAGGAGGGAGCCCAGGAGGCCCATGAGGCCATCCGCCCCTCCGAGGTGAGCCAGAGCCACGAAGATCTCGCGGGCCTCGAGCGCGATCAGCTGCGGCTCTACGAGCTCATCTGGCGTCAGTTCGTCGCCTGTCAGATGCCGCCGGCCCGCTACCTCAGCACCACCGTCGCGGCAGGTTGCGGGGATTTCGAGCTGCGCGTGCGCGGCCGCATCCTGCAGTTCGACGGCTACACCAAGGTCCAGCCACCGGGCTCCAAGAAGCAGGACGACGTTGCGCTGCCCGACGTGCAGGTCGGCGAAGCCCTGGTACTCCGGGGCCTCGATCCCTCCCAGCACTTCACCAAGCCGCCGCCGCGCTTCACCGAGGCGAGTCTCGTGAAGGAGCTCGAGAAGCGGGGTATCGGCCGTCCTTCCACCTACGCGTCGATCATCTCCACCATCCAGGACCGGGGCTACGCGCGGGTCGAGAACCGGCGCTTCTACGCGGAGAAAATGGGCGAAATCGTCACCGAACGTCTGGTGGAGAGCTTCGGCGACCTGATGGACTTCGGCTTCACGGCCCAGATGGAGGAGGTCCTGGACGACGTTGCCGTGGGCAAGGTCGAATGGAAGAAGGTCCTCAACGACTTCTACCGGGACTTCAAGAAGAAGCTCGCTGCCGCCGGGGCGGAGAAGGGCGGGATGCGTCAGAACGACCCCACGGATACCGACATCCCCTGTCCCAAGTGCGGACGCCACATGCAGATCCGCACGGCGAGCACGGGGGTCTTTCTCGGTTGCTCGGGCTATGCGCTGCCTCCCAAGGAGCGCTGCAAGTCCACTCTCAACCTGGTCTCCGGCGACGAGGCCATCAGCGCCGACGAGGCCGAGGACGAGGAGAGCGAGGCACGCCTGCTGCGTAAGCACCGGCGCTGTCCGCGCTGCAATACCTCCATGGACTGCTACCTCATCGACGAGAAGCGCAAGCTCCACGTCTGCGGCAAGGGGCCCGACTGCTTGGGCTACGAGGTCGAAGAGGGGCAGTTCGTCCTGAAGGGCTACGACGGGCCGGTGCTCGAGTGCGACAAGTGCGGCGCGGACATGCAGCTCAAAACGGGTCGCTTCGGCAAGTACTTCGGCTGCACCGCCGAGGAGTGCAAGAACACGCGCAAGCTGTTGCGCAGCGGCGAGCCGGCGCCGCCCAAGGTCGATCCCATTCCCATGCCGCACCTGCGCTGCGTGAAGTGCGACGACTTCTTCCTGTTGCGCGACGGGGCAGCGGGCATCTTCCTGGCCGCCAGCCAGTTCCCCAAGCACCGCGAGACCCGGGCGCCCCTGGTGGAGGAGATCGTTGCGGTCGCCGAGCAGCTCGATGACAAGTACAAGTTCCTCGCGGCCGCGCCGCCGCGGGACCCGGACGGCAACCCCACCATGGTCCGTTACGCGCGCAAGACGAAGCAGCAGTACGTGATGAGCGACGTGGACGGCAAAGCTTCGGGCTGGCGGGCCTTCTACACGGAGGGCAAGTGGGTGGCGGACGCCATGCCGCCCAAGACC
>JAFDEK010000113.1 GCA_019310385.1 Deltaproteobacteria bacterium | reverse complement strand
GCCGAGGTAGCTGATGTCCACGGCCACCAGGGAATCGGTGTTGTCGAAAGTTCCGGTTGCGGTCGCGACGAGGTAGTTCCACGGGTCTTCGCCGTAGTCGCTGGGCAGGCGATCCACGTCCAGCAGTGTCGTGCCATCAGCATCGAAAGTCGCCTGGCCGTTGATCTGCAGATGGTCTGCATCGCCGATCAGATCGTCAGCAGCCACGACTCTGACTGACAGGATGGAACCGTCCGCGAATGTCGCGCCGGTGACCGTCAGGGATTCGCCAGTGCCCATGGTTCTGGGCGATATCGTGCCGGCGGCCGTGAGCTCTCCCTGCGAGGTGCCCGTCCCGGCGAGAGTTCCGGCCGCCCCTACGTCGATGGGACTCATCAAGGTGGCCGCAAGGTCCAGGATCCCCGCGGTCACGATCGTTCGGCCGTCGAAGCTCTGATTACTGGCGAGAGTAAGTATCCCGGCTCCCAGCTTCTCGAGGTTGCCGCTCCCCGTGATGGTGCCCGAGTAGCTCGCGTCGGAAGACTCATCGAAGATGAGAACCGCGGTGCCGCCGTAGTCGTCGCCCTGGGAGTCCTCGGTGGAGAGGTGATCCTCGGAATCGATCGAGCCGAGCTTCACGTCGCCCGTGAAATTGCTGGCCTTCACGTTCAGGCCCCCGCCCAGGATCTTCGTGCCTCCGCCATAGCTATTGACGCCACGCAGGCTGAGGGTGCCTGCGCCCGCCTTCACGAGGGAGCCCGTGTCGCCGGTGATGTTGCCCGAGTGGGTGCCCGCGCTGTCCTGGACGAACTCCAGAACGGGTGAGTCTCCTGCGGGCAGGGCGGAGCTCACCGGCAAGGTCGCCGCAGGATCGAGCGCGATGTCGCCGACCAGGGAATCCGCATCCCCCTGGAGCGCCCCACCGATCACCGTGGTGCCCCCGCTGTAGCTGTTGGTGCCGTCCAGGATGAGGGTTCCCTCGCCGTATTTGATCAGCGCGCCGATTCCGCTGATGGAATCCGCGAGGGTCTCGTCCTCGGGCTGCACCAGCGCCAGGATGGGGTCTGTGCCGTAGAAGAGGGTCAGGACGGCGTCGGCCGCATTTCGCGGGGGAAGACTCGGGGGAACGTCCAGGATCACCCTGCCGGGGATCATGGACGCGCGGGTCTGGAGCGCACCACCCGTCACGTAGGTCCCCCCGGCCTGGGTCAGCTCCGCGTTCGCTTCGTCGAGGAGCAGGGTCGGGTCGCCCGACTTGACGTAGTACCCGGCGCCGTCGACCTTGCCCGCAAAAGTGGAGCTATCATCCTTGTCCCCCATGATCAGCGAGGTGATCGCAGTAGCGCCACTCTTGACCTCGATCGACCCTCCGAGACTGTCGATCGAGCCGGCAAGGCTACCGTCCTTGACCGTGGTGCCACCCTCATAGCTGTTGGCACCGAGGAGAGATAGCCCTCCGCCGTTCTCGAGCACGACGGCACCCTCACCGGAGAGGTCGTTGGGGAGATATGCCTGGGCGATGAGCTCGCGCTCCACCGAGAGGGTCAGCGTCGCACCTTCGGCGATGACGTAGGCCGTGCCCGGCTCAACGATGGGAGAGTCGTCTTCCGAACCTTGACGGAAGGCGCCATCGAACTTGAGATCCGGAATACCCGGAATATCCGGAACGGTCTTCTCTGCGAAATCGTAGTACCAGGTCGTGTCCGATTCGATCGTAACGATCGGGTCACCAGCCGCCGCGACCGAGGGGAGCACCAGCGAAAGCACGAGGCAGCTGGCAAGAGCGCGAAGCGCGTGAAGGGTCACGGTCAGATCCTCTCGTCTCCAAGTTCGGCAGCACGGCTGCGAGGCGGCACTAGCATACAACAGCAGGTCAGCCGGCGGAGCGCCCGGGAAGCGGCTCGCCGAGCTGGCGCAGGCGCTCGCCCATGACCACCGCCATGGCGGCCTGCAGGTTGTAGGAGGGCACGAAGCCCGCCATGGGGATGCGAAGCACGGCATCCGCCTCCCCGAGTAGGGCCTGTGGAATGCCTTGACGCTCGCCGCCCACGACGAAGAGCACGGCGCCCCGAAGGTCGAGCTCCCAGGGCGCGCGATCGCCCGAATCCTCCACGGCGATGATGCGGCGGCCGGCCCGGCGGGCTGCCGCGACGGCATCGACCGCCTTGGTGAAGCAGACCGGAAAGAAGCGGTCGGCCCGCATGGCGGCGCGCAGGCACTCGCGCCGCGCGTCGCGGCCAAAGTCGGCGTCGATCACGACGCCGTCGGCACCCGAGACCTCGGCGCTGCGAACGACGAAGCCGGCATTGCCCGGGTAGGCGGTGCCCGTCAGGAGCCAGGCAGCTCCCCGGCGTGCGAGCCAGACCTCGAGCTCCGCCGCGGGGTCGGGACCCACCAGGGCCAGCAGCCCTTCTCCCGCCCCGGCGTCTTGTCCCGAGCCCGCCTCGGCTTCGGCCACGCGCGTTCGCACGAGACCCGTGACCGACTCGTCGAGCGGGCCTTCGGGACAGAGCAGCAGGCGCAGCTCCGCCCCATCGGCGAGCGCCGCCTCGATCGCCCGTACGCCCCGCAGCCGGCGACGCCCCGCTTCTTCGTGCATGCCGCCGAGCATAGTCGACACGAGCCGGCGGCAGCGCGCCAGTCCGGTACCGAGCCCGGGAACCTACTCCTTCCACTCCTCTACGACTCGGAGCAGGTCGAAGGCCGAGATCACGCCGAGCAGGGCCTCGCCCTCCACCACGAAGGCGCGGTGCACGCGGTTCTCGCGCAGGGTCTGGGCGGATGTCGCGGAAGTAGTCCGTGTCGACCCGCGCGGTATCGCGCTCCGCCTCGACGCTGCGCAGGAGATCCATGCTCGTGATGACCCCGATCACACGATCGGTCTCGTCGACCACGGGCGCACCGCTGATGCCCTCCTCCACGAAGAGGCGATGCACCGTCATCAGCGCTGCATCGGGCGCCACGGCGACGACCCGCTTCTCCATCAGTTCTCGAGCTTTGGGAATCATCCTCATCTCCTCCATGCCATTCGATGTACTCAGCGCTCCGCGTTGGCAAGCGGGCGCGCAGGAATCTACCTGCGGCGCATCCCCGCGGATCAGCCGCCCTTCTTCGCCCCGCCCTTCTTGCCCCCGCTCTTCTTTGCCCCGCCCTTCTGGGCCCCGCCCTTCTGGGCCACCTTCGCCCAGGTGTCGCGCAGCGTGACGGTGCGGTTGAACACCATCCCCCCCGGCTCGGAGTCCGCATCGGTGCAGAAGTAGCCCAGGCGCTCGAACTGGCAGGACTCTCCGGGCTCCAGCTCGCCGAGGGCGGGCTCCAGCTTGCAGCCCTCGAGCACCTCGAGAGAGTGGGGATTCAAGTTCTCGAGGAAGTGCTGCCCTTCCTCGAGGTCGTGGGGGTCCTCTTTGCTGAAGAGGGTCTCGTAGAGGCGCACCTCGGCGTTCAGCGCCTGGGCGGCCGACACCCAGTGCAGCGTTCCCTTCACCTTGCGGCCGTCCGGCGAGTCGCCGCCCCGGGTGGCGGGATCGTAGCTGCAGCGCAGCTCCACGATCTCCCCGCTCTCGTCCTTCACCACCTCGTTACAGGTAATGAAGTAGGCGTAGCGCAGGCGCACCTCACGGCCGGGTGCCAGACGGAAGAACTTGCGCGGTGGATCTTCGAGGAAGTCGTCCCGCTCGATGTAGATCTCCCGGGAAAAGGGCACCTTGCGCGAGCCCGCCGCCGCGTCCTCGGGGTTGTTGACGGCGTCGAGCTCCTCGACCTCGCCCTCGGGATAGTTCTCGATGACGACCTTCAGCGGGCGCAGCACCGCCATGCGCCGGGGCGCCCGGCGGTTGAGGTCGTCGCGGATACTGAACTCCAGCCGCGCCAGCTCGATCAGGTTCTCGCGCTTTGCGATGCCGACGCCCCGGCAGAAGCTCACGACGGACTCCGGCGTGTAGCCTCGCCGGCGCAGACCCGAGAGCGTGGGCATACGCGGGTCGTCCCAGCCGCGCACGTGTCCGCCCTCCACCAGCTCGCGCAGGATGCGCTTGCTCATCACCGTGTGGCTCAAGTTGAGACGGGCGAACTCGATCTGCCGCGGAGTGCTCTCCGTGTCGACGTTCTCGATGAACCAGTCGTAGAGGGGCCGGTGGTCGGCGAACTCCAGGGAGCAGAGGGAGTGGGTGATGTGCTCGATGGAGTCCGAGAGCGCGTGGGCGAGGTCGTACATGGGATACACGCACCACTCGCTGCCGCGACGATAATGCTGGGCTTTCTGGATGCGGTAGATCACCGGGTCGCGCATGGTGAGCACCGAAGAGCCGAGATCGATCTTCGCACGCAGGGAGCGGCTCCCCTCTTCGAACTCGCCGGCCGTCATGCGCGCAAAGAGGTCGCGGTTCTCCTCCACCGGGCGCGTGCGCCCAGGGCTCGCCGTGGCGGCCTCGACCAGGGTCCCGCGGTTGGCCGCGATCTCCTCGGAGCTCCAGTCGCAAACGTAGGCCTTGCCCTTCTCGATGAGCTCTACCGCATAGCCGTGAAGGCGCTCGAAGTAGTCCGAGGTGTAGAAGAGCTTGTCGCCCCAGTCGAAGCCCAGCCAGGCGATGTCGCGGCGCATGGCCTCGGCGAACTCCTCCTTCTCGGCGGCGGGGTTGGTGTCGTCGAAGCGCAGGTGGCAGACGCCTTCGTTCTCCTCCGCGACGCCGAAGTTGAGGCAGATCGCCTTGCCGTGGCCGATGTGCAGATAGCCGTTGGGCTCGGGGGGGAAGCGGGTAACGATGTGATCGTGCTTCCCCGAAGCCAGATCCTCGCTGACGATGTCGCGTATGAAGTCGCTGAGCTCGTTGGGCTCGCTGGGCTCGTCGGTCGACACGACTCTATTTCCTTCGCGAAGGGTGCGCCGTGAAGAGGCGCCCGTGTTGCTTGCGGGCGAGAAGCGAGGGAGCACGCATCGCGCTCCGCTCTCGCGGCGCCATAAGCTAACGAAATCAACCACTTGGATCAAACCCCGCGAAAGGCCCGCGCCCCCGCCAGCCCGCGCGCTCGGACCCGTCCCGAACGGCTGCCCTGAAGCGCCGCCTGCCCTACTCTCCCGGCCCCGGGGCAAGGGGCTGGCTTCCCGCGGAGCCTCGCCCGCGCCCCTGCCCACCCCCCGGACGTCACTGGCCGCGCCTTTTTCGGAGCTCCCATGGAGAACCTGGACGCCACCCTCGAAGAAGCCCTCGGCAAGGTCGCCGCCTGCGAGGACGAAGCCGCTCTCAAGGAGGTCGAGCGCGCCTTCGTGGGCAAGAAGGGCGCGGTGGCGGCGATCCTGGCCACGATTCCCAGCCTGCCCCCCGACGAGCGCAAAGACGTGGGGCGCGGCGCCAACGAGCTGAAGCAGAAGATTCTCCAGGCGGTCGCAGCACGGGCGGGCGAGCTCTCTTCCGCCACTCTCGAGGCCGAGCGCAAGGGCGAGGGCTTCGACCCCACCTTGCCCCCGGCACGCCTCGCCACGGGCTCGCTTCACCCCATCACCCTGGTCACCCGGGAGCTCGAAGATCTCTTCGAGTCCATGGGCTACACGGTCCTCGACGGCCCCGAGGTGGAGCTCGACCACTACAACTTCGAGGCCCTGAACATCGGCCGGGACCACCCGGCCCGGGACAGCCAGGACACCTTCTACTGCGACGAGGAGGGGCGCCTGGTGCTGCGCACCCACACCTCCCCGGTGCAGGTGCGCGCCATGGAGCGCCTCGATCCGCCCTTCCGGGTGGTCGCGCCGGGCAAGGTCTTTCGCCAGGAGACCACCGACGCCAGCCACGACCACACCTTCCATCAGATGGAGGGCATGGTGGTGGGCAAGGACATCTCGGTGGGAAACCTGATCGGCGCCATGAAGACCCTGCTGCGCGGCATCTTCGGCAAGGACCTCGACGTGCGCCTGCGGCCGGGACACTTCCCCTTCGTCGAGCCGGGCTTCGAGCTCGACGCGCGCTGCCCCTTCTGCAGCGAAGGCTGCAGTGTGTGCGGGCGCACGACCTGGATCGAGCTGCTCCCCTGCGGCCTCGTCCACCCCAACGTGCTGCGCGCCGGCGGCATCGATCCCGAGGAGTGGAGCGGCTTCGCCTTCGGCCTGGGCCTCTCCCGCCTCGTCATGCTGCGCTACGGCATCGATGACGTTCGCCACCTGCTGGGCGGCGACCTGCGCTTCCTGGAGCAGTTCTGATGTACGTCTCCTACCGCTGGCTCGAGCGCCATGTCGACCTCACGGGAATCACGCCCGAGCAGCTCGCCGACGATCTCACCCTCTCCACCGCCGAGGTCGAGGGCCTCGAAGCCTTCGCGCCCCACCTCGCCGACCTCGTGGTGGGCCTGGTCGCGGAGCATGACCGGCACCCCGACGCCGACAAGCTGAGCGTGTGCAAGGTGGATGTGGGCGAGGCCGAGCCGCTGCAGATCGTGTGCGGCGCGCCCAACGTGGGCGCGGGACAGAAGGTCGCGGTGGCCACCGTGGGAACCGTGCTACCCGGCGATTTCAAGATCAAGAAGTCCAAGATCCGTGGCGTCGAGTCCCGGGGCATGATCTGCTCCGTGCAGGAGCTCGACCTGGGCGACGAGCACGAAGGCATCTGGGTGCTGCCCGAGAGCGCCGAGGTGGGCCGTCCCTTGAGCGCCGCGCTCGGCATCGAGGACTGGGTGATCGAGATCGACAACAAGTCCCTCACCCACCGGCCGGATCTCTGGGGCCACCGGGGCATCGCGAACGAGGTGGCGGCCATCTATCAGCGGTCCCTCGCGCCCCTCGACCTCAGCCTGCCCGCCACGGGCGACGCCGCGCCCTACCCCGTGCGCGTCGAGTCGCAGGCCTGCTCGCGCTACCTCGCGCTCCCCATCGAGGGCGCCGAGGCGGCTGCGTCGCCCGACTGGCTGCGCTGGCTGCTTCTCGCCGTGGGGCAGCGCCCCATCGACCAGATCGTCGACCTCTCGAACTTCGTCATGCTCGACCTGGGCCAGCCCAACCACACCTTCGACGCCAAGCGCCTCGACAAGGGAAGCCGCAAAGGCGGCATCGTGGTGCGCGACGCGCGGGATGGCGAGAGCATCACGACTCTCGACGGCGAGGAGCGCAAGCTCTGCAGCGACGATCTCCTCATCTGCGCCGGCGACGAGCCCGTCGCCCTGGCGGGCATCATGGGCGGCGAGGGCTCCAAGGTGGGCGAGGACACGAGCCAGCTCCTGCTCGAGGTAGCGACCTTCGTCCCCACCACCATTCGCCGCACCTCGACCCGGGTGGGCCTGCGCACCGACTCCTCGGCGCGCTTCGAGAAGCATCTCGACCCCACCCTCCCCATGGCGGCGGCCGCCCACTACGCCCGGCTCCTGCAGGAGCTGCAGCCCGAGGTCCGCTTCCCCGCGCCCATCTCCGACGCCGGCGACTGGACCGACCCCGCCCACAGCATCACCCTGCGGCCCGAGCGCGTACGCACGGCCCTGGGCGAGGCAATTCCCGACGACGAGATCGCCTCGATCCTCGAGCGCCTGGGCTTCGGTGTCGAAGGTGGTGTCGCAGGTGCTGTCGAGGGCGCCGGCAAAGGAAGAGGAGACGGTGCCGAGCTCACGGTCGCCATCCCTTCGGCTCGCGCCACCAAGGACATCGGGATCGAGCAGGATCTCGTCGAGGAGATCGGCCGCATCTACCGCTACGGGAATATCCCGGAGCAGCCCATGCAGGCCGAGATCCGCCCTCCCCTGCGCGACCCGCGTCGCGTCATGGTGCGCAAGATCCAGGATCGCCTCGCCGGCTCGGCGCGCTTCCACGAAGTGCTGAGCTACTCCTTCCTCCCCGACGACATGCTCGCGCGCCTGGGCGAGGCCGACGTACCCCACGTCTCGGTCATCAATCCAGTCGACAAGGCCGAATCGCGCCTGCGCCGCAGCGTGCTCCCCAGTCTCCTGGAGGGCCTCGAGAACAACCGCCGCCACCGGGCCGACGTGCGCCTCTTCGAGATCGGCAAGGGCTACCTCCCCGAGGCGAGCAACGAACGCGGCGAGCCCAAGGAGCTACACCGCGTGGCCCTGCTCTGGGCCCGGGAGCCCGCGGGCCGCAAAGCCGCCTTCGACGACAACGCCTTCGCGACCCTGCACGGTGTGGTGGTCGATCTACTCGACACCCTGGGCCTCGAGGCTCCCGAGTGGTCGGCCTCCTCGAGCCCGCCCGCCTGGGCGCACCCGACGCGCTGCCTCGCGGCGAGCTGGAAGGGCCAGCTCGGCGAGGCCGCGGTCTTCGCCAACCTCGAGCCGGGCCTCGCCCGCGGCCTCGGCCTCGACGGCGACCTCACGAGCGACATCGCCGCCGCCGAGATCTCCATCGACCACCTCCTCGAGGCCCCGGCCGCCGGCTCGCGTTACCGCGCCATCCCGCGCTTCCCCGGCATCAAGGTAGACGTCGCGGTGGAGATGGAGGCCGCGACCCCCGCAGCCGAGCTGGTCGCCGTCATCGAGCGCTCGGGCAAGGGGCAGGTAGTCGAGACCGAGCTCTTCGACGTCTACGCCGGCCAGCAGATCGGGGCCGGGCGCAAGAGCCTCGCCTACCACGTCCTCCTGCAGTCCGAGTCGAAGACCCTCACCGACAAGGACCAGGCGAAGTTCCTCACGCGCCTCGAGAAGGGGCTCGAGGGGATCGGCGCGCGGCTGCGCAAGTAGGCGCGGGCGCGGGGCGCCCGGTGGGGACCTCGGGATCAGCGAGCCTCACGATCTTCGAGGTTCCAGCTGATAGATCACGGATTCGGAGGACCGCTCTTCCTCGGGATCGAATTCATCGTACTTCTTGGTCACGGCCTCCAGGAAGCGCTCACGATCGGTGGGGTCCTTGCTCATCACGGCGCGTAATTCGTAGAGCGAAGTGCCGACTCGAAGCCGAACATTCGGGTCCGCGTCGATGTGTCGGGCCCAGGCGTTCTCCATTCCACTACCCGACCCGATGAGAAAGCGATGCCCCACGGCTACGCCCCAGATGTTGACCGAATACGGATCGTCCGGCCGAGTCTCCAGCTGCACGACCTTGGTCGCATCGCTGAACTTCCAGTCGGACGGCGGGGGCTCGAGCGTCCCCGACAAGGCTCCGCCGGGCAACATCATCATCGGCTCGCCGCATCCCAGCCCGAGCAATAGCAGTCCAGCCAGAGTGATCCGTGAGAATTTCATGATTTCTCCTTCCCTTCGGAACGCGGTTGGCGTTCGAATCGGGCATCGGTCGCGCCGCGCAGTCAGCTCGCGCCGTAGGCCGCGGTCAGGATTCGCTCATTCCTCGCTGCGACGACGATACGGAAGAACGGCCCGTGGCTGACCGCGAAGGGCCTTTCCGCGCGGATCGCTGCGACGACCTCGAGACCGAACTCGTTGGCCGACAACGCGTCCTTCGCGAACTCTCTACCAACCAGCGCGCGATACTCCCGCACCGCGTCCGACAAGATCGACTTCTTCTCTCCGTACGGGTTGTTTCGGTCGGATTCATTGATCGCGCTCTCCACTTTTCCGGGAAGCACGACCGTGACGCCGACGGGCGCCCCCATCGCCTCGAGCTCGGCAGCGAGCGATTCGGAGAGCGAGATGACCGCGGCCTTCGATGCCGCGTAGGGCGCCTGGTAGGGCAAGCAGCTGATCAGGCCGGCCGGAGAGGCGGTGTTGACGATCCTCGAGGGGCTCGCCTGCTCGAGCAGGGTCGGCAGGAATGCGTTGATTCCATGGACGACCCCCATCAGGTTCACGCTGATGACCCACTGCCAGTCGCGGTCGGTCGTGTCGACCATCCGGTTGTAGGTCGCGACGCCCGCGTTGTTGAACAGGAGATCCACCCGGCCGCACTCGGCCATCACGAAGTCGCGCAGCTGCCCCACGGAATCGGCGTCTGCGACGTCGGTTACGTGCGTACGAACCCGCGAGCCGACCGCCTCGAGCCCGCTCGCTGCGCGACCGAGTGCGTCCGCTTCGACGTCCGCCAGGACGACCTGCGCGCCCTCGGCGGCGAGTGCCCTCGCGATGCCGAGCCCGACACCGCTCGCAGCGCCCGTGACGACGGCAACCTTGTCCCGGAACGAATCCATTTCGTCTCCCTTCCTCGAATCGGGCGCGGGAACCGTGCCCGACTCAGCGCCCCTCGGCCCTGCGAGCCCTCGTGTCCTTTGCGAGGAGAGCCGACAGCCCCGAGACTGCCTGCACCTTCGCGAATTCGAAGAAGCTCTCGTCGCTCAGCTCTCCGAATGCCGGGACGAGATCGAGCCAGGGCTTCATCTGATCCTTGCCGAGCGATGACAAGCTGTTGACCAGGTGGTCCTCGCTGAGGGAGCCACACACTTCCTGGACCAGGACCCCGATGGTGAGACGCGCGACCCACACGAGACCGAGCGCGGTCGACTCCTGCGAGAATCCGGCGTCGCGAAGCGTCTCCAGCAGTGGCGTGATGGCCCGCATCCAGGCGGGGCTCGAGCTCTCCGCACTTCCAAGCTGGGCCATGGCATGGGGGCGAGCCACGAAATGCGCACGTGCCGTATCCATCCAGGCCTCGACGCGCTGCTGCCACGGCACGCCTGCAGGAAGCTCGAAGTCCATCTGCTCGATCAGCGCTTCGTTGACGTCGGCCAGCAACGCCTCCCGATTCGGGATGTAGCGGTAGACGGCCATCGGCGTCGCCCCGACCGCGGCGGCAACGCGAGCCATCGTCAACTGCGCCGGCCCCTCGGATTCGGCGAGCGCGACGGCCGCGGCGACGACGCTCTCGTGGGAGATACGCGGCGGGCGGCCACGGCGCGGCCGCTCGCCGGCGCCGGCGGCCTCCTGGCTCTGCCCGTGTTTCGGAGTCCCTCGAGGAGAATCTTTTTGCGAAGCCATTATTTTAATGTTACATACTAATTATTCGAGCACAAGCCCGGCCCCGATCTCGGCGCGGAGACCGGGCATCCAACGCACCCGAATCATCACTCGACCGACCAACGCCTGAAGGGAATTCGCATGCGCGCCGTCGTCTACAATGGAATCCGGGATCTCGACGTGAGGGATCTCCCGCCTCCCGAGCTTCAACCCGACCAGGTCATGGTCGACGTGCATGCTTGCGGAATCTGCGGCTCGGACCTGCACCTCTACCGGGAGGGAATCGGACCCGAGATCTGCACCTTCCCGTATCCGGGCGGAAGGGTCCTGGGCCACGAGTTCAGCGGCGTCATCTCGGCGCTGGGCAGCGCCGTCGAAGGCCGCGCGATCGGCGACCGGGTCGTCGGCCTCGGGATGGGCGGCATGGCGGAGCAGGTCGCGCTCCACAACGCGATCGCCTTCGCGATCCCGGACGGAGTGTCCTTCGACGAGGCGGCCACCGCCGAGCCGATGTCGAACTCCCTCCGCATCGTTCGCAAGAGCAACCCACAGCCCGGAGAGAACGTCGTCGTCTTCGGTCTCGGGATCATCGGCCTGGGTGTCATCCAGACTTACCGGGCACTCGGCGTCGAGCTCGGACGCCTGATCGCGGTCGACACGTCCGAATATCGCCGAAAGGTCGCAGCGGAGCTGGGAGCCGGCTACCTGATCGACCCGAAGGACGGCGACGTCGTCGAGCAGGTCCGGGAGCTCTGCGGCAATCGCCCGAGCATTCTGGATGGGGACGTTCCCGCCGTCGACGTGGTGTGCGATTGCGCCGGCTACATCAAGGGCTTCGAGGGCAAGCCCGTGATCCAGCAAGCCCTCGACATGATCTGCGATCGAAGTGGACGCATCATGTGCTTCGGCATGTTCGAGGATCGGGTCAGCCTCGATCTCGGCCCGCTGATCAACCGCCAGCCGCAGCTCATCGGTGTGATGGGCATGGAGCTCGAAGACGTCAACCAGTCGCTGGCATGGATGGCGGAGGGCAAGATCGACCGGAAGTCACTCGTGACCCACCAGTTCGGCCTCGCTCAAGCCCGGGACGCGTTCGAGGCGCAGACCCGCTACGCCGAGTCCGTCAAGGTCGTGCTGCACCCACAGGAGTAGCGGCTACCGAGGCCCGACACCTGCCTGGAGCCGGGCTTGGTCGATGGGCCGCGACGAAGTCGCCGATGGAGAAAACATGACCGGAATCAAGGCACTGATCGGAGCATCAGCCGTCGTCATCTGCGCACTCGCATGCTTCGGCACGGCCTGCCAGACCCCGGCGATCCCCTTCGACGCGGACGACGTCGCAGGCACGGTCACCAGCACGAAGGGCGCAGAGGCCGGTGTCTGGGTCATCGCCGAGACGACCGACCTGCCGACGAAGTTCGTGAGGATCGTCGTCACCGATGATCGTGGCAGGTACTTGATCCCGGATCTTCCCGACGCGAGCTACAAGCTATGGGTTCGAGGTTATGGGCTGGTCGATTCGGATCCTGTGGAGACGACTCCGGGAGGAACCGTCGACCTGACCGCTGCCCTGGCACCCGACCCACTAGCCGCGGCGCAGTACTACCCGGCCAACTATTGGCACTCGATGCTGCGCCCGCCGGCGACCAGTGAGTTCCCGGGCACCGGACCGGAGGGGAACGGCCTGCCGACGGACATGCTGACCCAGCAGACCTGGCTCACCTACATGAAGGAGAACTGCCTGGTCTGTCACCAGGTCGGCAACGCGGCGACACGCGAGGTCCCGAACCGAGCCAAGCATGCGTCTGCCCTCATGGCGTGGCAGGAGCGAGTGCTCACCAAGGGGATTCCCACAATGGTGAACTACTCGGCTCTCTTCGGCACCGACGACAACGGCGTGAACAAGGGCCTCGAGATGTTCGCCGAGTGGAGTGAGCGCATCGCGGCCGGCGAGACTCCCAGGCAAGCACCTCCCCGCCCCGTCGGCGTCGAGCGCAACGCCGTGATCACGCTGTGGGACTGGGCCGTGGACGCGGATGGCAAACCGCAGTTCGTGCATGACGAAATCTCGACCGACAAGCGCGATCCGACGCTGAATGCCAACGGCCCGGTCTTCGGCTCCGGCCAATTCGCGGGCAAGGCCGTGTGGCTCGATCCGAACACCCACACCACCGGCGAGGCCAGGCTACCGACGGCGGCCACCTTGGCGTATTACGGTGAGGGTCGCCCGGCCGTTGGAGTACCGGAGGGTTCCGCGCAACCGCACAACCCGATGCTGGATCAGGACGGCAGGCTCTGGCAGACCACGGTCAACCGGGACCAGGAGCAGCAGCCCGACTGGTGCACGGACGGCGCGAAGAACCGCTACGCCCGCTTCTTCCCGCTCGACAAACCGATCGGTCGCCCAGCCCAGCTTTCGGTCTTTGATTACGAGACGAAGAAGACCCGCCTCGTCGATACCTGCTTCGGCACCCATCACCTCGAGTTCGGCTTCGACGAAGACGACACGCTCTATCTGAGCGGTGACGTGCGAGCGATGGGTTGGGTGAACACCCGGGTGTTCGACGAGACCGGAAGCGCCGAGAAGTCGGTCGGCTGGTGCCCCAACATCATCGATACCAATGGGGACGGCAAGATCGGCGAGATCGGCAATCCCATGGCAGCGCCGGATCCGACGAAGGACACCTTGATCCTCGGCTTCCTCTACGGATTGGGCATCAATCCGGTCGACGATTCCGCTTGGTATGTCCGGTACACCCAGGGTCCCCGACCCTTCCATGTTCCCGGTGGAATCCTGCGCATGGAGCGGGGGCAGAGTCCACCCGAAACCTGCGCCGTCGAGTACTACGAGCCGCCCATGGACGCAAACGGCGTGGCCAGCGCATTCAACCCCCGTGGAGTCGATCTCGATACCAAGGGCGTCGCCTGGGTTGCGTTCGGAAGCGGACACCTGGGTCGCTTCGATCGGACCCGCTGCGAGGTCTTCAAGGGGCCGTCGGTGACGGGCCAGCAGTGCAAGGAGGGGTGGACGGTCTTCGAAATCCCTGCACCCGGATACGAGGGAGTCGACGCTCGTACGACCAATAGCTCCTGGAACTACCTCATCTGGGTCGATCAGCACGACGTGTTCGGGCTGGGCAAGGACGTCCCCATCGTGCCGGGAACACAGTCGGATTCGCTGATCGCCTTCCTTCCCGACGAGCAGAAGTTCATCGAGCTCCGAGTGCCGTACCCGATGGGAAGCTATTTCCGGGGGCTCGACGGACGGATCGACGACATCGATGGGGGCTGGAAAGGACGGGGGCTCTGGGCGAACTACGGCTCATATCCCATCAGCCACGCGGAGGGCGCGAACTACCAGGACCAGCCCGGCAAGGTCGTGAAGATCCAGCTTCGCCCTGATCCGCTGGCCAGGTAGGTGCATCGACCACGACCATGGCGTGAATGCCGATCCGGCCTCGCCAGGGGGCCTTCCCGGGTGGTCGAGAGCCGGAGACTGGCCCGGGGGCCTGCCGCCGATTTCGCTGTTGTCATTCATGCTGACCCTGGCGGCGGCGATCTTCTGTCGCTTCGCGTTTCCCCGGAAGGAGCGAATGACCAAAATGCGAGAAGAGGACCGATGAAAGATCATACCGTCATGATGACCGCGCTCCGTGCGGGATCGGCCGGTACCTGCCGGTGTCGCTGAAGGCAGTCGCGGCCTGCGGCGTCGCGACGACACTGATTCTGGGTTCGATCCTGTGGGTCGAGCGCGACGAAGTCGTACTGAGCGCGCTCGATATCCTGACGTCCCGCAGCCTGGACGTGGGCCCCGAACAGTCGATCGCCTGGTCGACGGGTGCCAACGTCGCGAATCGTGAGCTTCATGAGCGCCCTCCAAACATCGTGCTGATCCTGGCCGATGATCTGGGCTGGAACGACCTCAGCTTCGGAGGCGGTGGTGTTGGAGGCGGCTCGGTTCCGACGCCCCACATCGACTCGATCGCCGCCGCCGGGGCGCACTTCACAAACGCCTACGCCGCCAACGCCACCTGCGCGCCGTCCCGTGCCGCACTGATGTCGGGCCGCTATCCCACACGCTTCGGATTCGAATTCACCCCGACGGCTCCGGTAATGGGCCCGATCATGCACATGCTGACCGGCATGGACGAGCGGCGGCGGCGCAACCTGATCCTCCGCCCCGACCCCGACGCGGCGAGCTTCGAGACGATGGGGATGCCGGCTTCGGAGATCACCATCGCAGAGCTGCTTCGGCAGCGGGGCTACCACACGCTGCACATCGGGAAATGGCACCTCGGCCGCGTCGACGGGATGGCACCGCACGAGCAGGGCTTCGACGAGAGTCTGCTGATGCACCACTTCCTGTACCTGCCGGTCGACGATCCGGACGTAGTCAATGCTCGACAGGATTTCGACCCGATCGATCGCATCCTGTGGCGCTCGGCTCGACACGCCGCATCCTTCAACGGCGGCCCTCCCTTCCAACCGAGCGGCTACCTCACGGACTACTTCAGCGACGAAGCCGTCGCCGCGATCGAGGCCAACAGGGACCGTCCCTTCTTCCTCTACCTCGCCCACTGGGCGCCGCACACGCCGCTCCAGGCGACGCGGTCCGACTACGCTGCGCTCTCGCACATCGAGCTCCACCGCGAGCGGGTCTACGCGGCAATGATCCGCGCTCTCGACCGCAGTGTGGGCCGGGTGCTCGATGCGCTGCGCCGGAGCGGCCTCGAAGAAAACACGCTCGTGGTGTTCACGTCGGACAACGGCGGCGCCGGCTACGTCGGCCTCCCCCACCTGAACGCGCCGTTCCGCGGCTGGAAGCTCACCTTCTTCGAAGGCGGAATCCACGTCCCCTATTTCATCAAATGGCCGGCGCGGCTCGATGCCGGAGCTCGATTCGACGCACCGGTGCATCACTTCGACTTCTTCGCGACCGCGGCGGCGGCCGCGGGAGCGGAGCTCCCGGACGACCGGAAGATCGACGGTGTGGATCTGCTTCCCTACCTGCGAGGCAAGGCGACGGGTGCCCCCCACCGGGCGCTCTTCTGGCGCAGCGGTGCGTCGAGGTCGGCGCTCGTCGGCAGCTGGAAGCTCAATGTCAGCGACCCGCCCGGTCGCAAGTGGCTCTTCGACCTGGAAGCCGACCCCACCGAGCAGCTCGATCTGTCCGAGTCACACCATGAGAAGCTCGCAGAGCTCGAAGCCGCACTGGCCGAGCACGACTCGCAGCAGATGGAACCGAGCTGGCAGGCCCAGGTGATCATTCCGGTCAATATCGACAAGGATCTGAGCCTGCCCGACGCCGCGGAGGATGTTCACATCTACTGGTCGAACTGATTCATACGGCTCTTTCGCATTTCCTTCGATTGTCTCAGAAGAATTCTCTCTATAGGGCCCGGCCTGCTCACGCAGTCCACGGCTCGACTCTCCCTCCGCCGCGGATGGGTGAACCAGCACATTCTTTTGCAGTCGTCGACGCCCGCGACGGGTCTTGTATGTTCTGAGCCAAGTTCAGGAGTCGATCGTGAATCCTCACTCAGACTTGACGCAACTCGACCTCGAGAGCCTCTGGCATCCGCTGACCCAGCATCGCGGCATCGAGGCGCGCATGCCACGGCAGATCGCCTCGGCGGCGGGGGTCTTTCTCACGGATACCGAGGGCCGGGAGTTTCTCGACGGTGTCTCGGGGCTCTGGTGCGTCAATGTTGGCTATGGCCGTGACGAGCTCGCGGAGGTCGCGCGCGAGCAGATGGCGCGGCTCTCCTACCTGCCAGCCACCTTTACCCATGCACCCGCGGCGAAGCTCGCCAGCAAGCTGATCGCAATGCTCGGCTACCCGGGCAAGGTCTACTTCACGAGCAGCGGCTCCGAGGCCAACGAAGTCGCGTTCAAGGTCGCGCGTCAGTACCATGCGCAGACGGGATCACCCGGGCGCTACAAGATCATCTCGCGCTACCGCGGCTACCACGGCAACACCCTCGGCGCACTCTCGGCGACGGGGCAGGCCGAACGCAAGCTCGCTTACGAACCGCTGGCGCCGGGCTTCCTGCATATCGACGCGCCCGACCTCTATCGAAGTGATCGCGACTGTGCGGCACAGCTCGAGCAGACCATCGAGTTCGAAGGAGCGGACAGCGTCGCAGCCTTCATCATGGAGCCCATCATCGCCGGCGGTGGCGTACTGATGCCTCCGGACGACTACCTGCGGCGCGTGCGTGAGATCTGCGACCGCCACCGTGTCCTGCTGATCCTCGACGAGGTCGTCACCGCCTTTGGGCGAGTCGGCGCGCCCTTCGCGCATCAGCTCTACGGCGTGGAGCCCGATCTGATCACCCTCGGTAAGGGCATCGCGAGCGGCTACCAACCCCTGGCTGCGATGGTGGCCAAGCAGCACATCTTCGAAGCCTTCGAGGGGCAGCCGGAGGAGCTGCGCCATTTGCGTCACGTCAACACCTACGGGGGACATCCGGTTGCCACGGCGGTCGGGCTCGCGAACATCGGGATCATGGAGCGGGAGGGACTCTTCCAACGCGCCGCGAAGACGGGCGACGCGCTGCTCAGCCGATTGCGCGGACTCGAAGACCATCCCAAAGTCGGGGACATTCGCGGCCGAGGGCTGCTTCTCGGCATCGAACTCGTCGAGGACAAGAAGAGCCAGTCCCCGCTCGGCTCGGCGGGGTT
>JAFDEK010000112.1 GCA_019310385.1 Deltaproteobacteria bacterium | reverse complement strand
CAGGCGTTCGTGGCCGGGGACGTCGACCACCGAGACCCGCAGCCCTTCGCCGAGCTCGAGGGGCGCAAAGCCGAGCTCGATGGTGATGCCCCGGGCCTTCTCCTCGGGCAGACGATCGGTATCTATGCCGGTAAGGGCGCGGATCAGCGCCGTCTTGCCGTGGTCGATGTGGCCGGCCGTTCCCAGCACGAGGCCCGGGCCGGCGTGGTGTTCGGCAGCGGCGGGCTCAGCGCGGCTCAATGACTTCGCGGCCCACGTAGGGCTGCAGCGCCTTGGGGATCGCGACGCTGCCGTCGGCGCGCTGGTGCACCTCGAGAAGGGCGAGAATCGCCCGGGCGTTGGACACCGCCGTTCCGTTCAGGGTGTGGACCATCTCGTTCTTCTTGCTGTCCTTGCGCCGGAAGCGGATGCGCAGGCGGCGGGCCTGGAAGTCGGTGCAGTTCGAGGTGCTGGTGATCTCGCCCCAGTCTCCCCCCTCGCCGCGGCCGGGCATCCAGGCCTCGAGGTCGTACTTGCGGTAGGCGGGTGCGCCCAGGTCGCCGCTCGCGATGTCGATCACCCGGTAGGGGATCTCGAGGGCTTGGAAGATGCACTCCTCGACCGCGAGGATCTCCTCGTGCATGGCCGCCGAGTCCTCCGGTCGCGTAAAGGCGAAGAGCTCGACCTTGGTAAATTGGTGCACGCGGTAGAGGCCCTTGCTCTCGCGGCCGTGGGCCCCCGCCTCGGTGCGGAAGCAGTGGGAGACGCCGGCCAGCTTGATGGGGAGCTGATCTTCGTCGAAGAGGGTGTCGGCGTGCATGCCGCCCAGGGTGATCTCCGCGGTCCCGACCAGGCACAGGTCGTGATCCGCGACGGAGTAGATCTGGGTCTCTTCGCCGCGGGGGCTGAAGCCGAGGGCCTCGACGATGTCGGGCCGCGCCAGGTCCATGGTGATCACCGGGGTGAAGCCCGCTTGCATGGCGACCTCGAGGGCGAAGCGCTGCAGCCCCAGCTCGAGGAGGGCGGCCTCGTTCTTCAGGTAGTAGAACTTCGCGCCTGCCACCTTGGCGGCCCGTTCGAAGTCGGCGAGATCGAGGGTCTCGCACAGCGCGAGGTGGTCCCGGGGCTCGAAGTCGTAGCTCGGGATCTCCCCCGAGCGGCGCAGCTCCCGGAAGTCCTCCTCACCACCCTCGGGCGTGTCCGGGTGGATGAAATTGGGCAGCTCGCGCAGCGGCTTCTGGAGCGCTCCTTCCTGCTCACGCACCCTCGCCTCGAGCGCCGCGACCTCGTCCTTCAGGCGGCGCCCCTCGGCGACGTGTTGCTCGCGCTCGTCGGGCTCGAGCTTGCGCTTGCCCGCCTTCTGGTGCTCGTTGCGTCGACGGTTGGCTTCGTTGAGCTCGGTGAGGAGGGCGCTGTGGCGCTCCTGGGCGAGGATCACGGCATCGACGTCGATCGAGATCTGCCGCTTGCGGCAGCTCTCGACGATCTCGTCGCGCTTCTCGGAGAGGATTCGGGGGTCCAGCATGGCCCGCGTAGCAAAGCACAGCGCAGAGGCGGCGACCAGCGCCGGAGCCGGCTGCTAGGCTCCGCCCGATGAGCCACTCCCCGCTTTCCGTCGCCGCTTCCCTGCTCCTGGTCGCTGGCGCCCTGGCGGCTTGCAGGCCCGCCGCCGACGCGACCTTCCACGGCGACATCCTCGATGTCGCCTGCGGGAGCTGTGTGTTCGAGATGGAAGGTGTTCAGGGCTGCCCCTGGGCGGCCGAGATCGAAGGCCGGCACTACCTGATCCGCGGCCCGATTCCCGAGGACCACAGCAGCCACGCCCCCGACGGCATCTGCAACATGACCCGGCAGGCCGTGATCGAAGGTGAGCTGCGCGGCGGCGAGCTGCTGGCGACGAGGATGGAGCTGCTGCCGCCGCAGGGGGTGCCGGAAGAGCCGCGCTTCGGGCCGGCGGACCTGCACTGAGGAGCGGGCGGGAAACACCGTTAGGGTCGTGTCGGCGAGCAGGCCGGATCGATGCGGCGTGTCTCGTCGACGCGGCGGGTCTGGAAGTGGGGCCAACGGGAATCCTGCTTGACTCGGATAATGAGTATCACGAAACTCGGGAAGGGGTCGGATCGATCGACCCACTCTTTGGGGGTGTCGACTCTGCGTTGTCAGCGTGCGGTATCCGCTGGATCCCTCTCTCGGCTGTCGCGCAGAGTACGTGCCTCGTTCTGGAACACACGAAGGAGTACTGAATGCCCGAGCATATCTACAAGACCGTAGAACTCACTGGATCCTCGACAGTCGGTACCGATGACGCGATCAACAAGGCGATTTCGCGCGCGTCGCAGACGATCAAGCATCTTCGATGGTTCGAAGCCACCCAGGTGCGAGGTAATATCCAGGACGGCGTCGTGGCCCATTGGCAAGTGACGCTCAAGGTCGGATTCACTCTTGATGAGTGACCTCGATCCGCCAGGCGACGGGACTCGGAGACGGGTTGGATGGGCATACCAGCTCGTTGGATCGCAGGATCCTGGAGCACATGTTCACGGGCCACGCTTATATCGCCCTCATGAACTACTACATCGAGTGTCTCGAGGTGGAGGCCACGGCAGGAATAGGCCCCCCGCGGTCAAGCGAGGTGCCGGACCTGACCGCGAGGGGCGTAGCCACGGGCCGGGATCGATATACGAGGAGGCGGGAATCGATTGGAGTTCACTGCTCTACCACTCATCGCAGAAGTGGGTGCAGCGCTTGCTGGCTTCGCCACGCTCTCCGGCGTCATACGGGGTGATGTGCTCGATTCGGACGCGCTCTTCGACGCGGTCCTCAACAGCCTGATCGCAGTCTTCTTCTCGCTTCTGGCACTTCTGTTCGGAAGCCTCGGGGCCGACGGCCTTGGCTTGAGGATCGTTGCCGTGGCCTTGCTGCTCACCTCTGCCTTGTCGTTGACGCGCTCGCTCAGGGTGACGCGGGCTGCGGCGTCGAATGAGACCCTCGAGTTCGATCGTGTCAGCCGGATCATCGGATACCTGACCCTTCTGAGCATGCTGGCAGTGCCTCCACTTGCCCTCACGGTCGCCGCGGGGCTCTTCCCTGCGCATGCAGCACTGCTCTTCGAATCCGCGGTGTTCGGGAACCTCGTCGCGGGGATACTCGCGCTGCTCTACGTCGTATGGCGGAACCTGGCGATTCCCCTGGCTCCGCCCCCGGCATGAAGGGCAGTCGAGGCGGAGCGGAAGCGGTGGCAGCAGCTTCGGGCTGCCACCGGAGTCCACCGCCCGGTAAACGGTTACATCGGAGTGCCGGAGTGCAAAGGGCGAGCTCTCGATCGTGGTAGACTTCCGGCAACCATCCAGGCGGCGGGAGTGCTAGCGGCCGATGCAGGTCGAGTCACTCGATCACATTCACATCTACGCGGCCGATCCGGAAGCATCGGCACGCTTCTACACGGATCACTTCGAGGCGAAGCTCGTCCTGCGGAACACCAACGCCAATGGCGACACCCGGATCTTCCTGGCCCTCGGCGGGCAGGTCCTGGTTCTCGGCAGCTTCCCGGCCGGGCTCGTCCCTGCGCTTCCGCCGGAGGCGGGTGACGGCGCGTATGGGCACGGCTTCGGCGTCGCCCACTTCGGACTGCGCGTCGCGAGCGTCCGTGCCGCGTTGCAGGAGCTCTCGGCGTCGGCGGTTCGCATTCTGAGCGAGCCGGTGCGAGAGCAATCGGGGCTCACCTACGCGTACGTTGCCGCTCCGGACGGTGTCGTGATCGAGCTCACCCAGTACGAGTCCGGTCCCTAGAGAGGAATTTCGGGTTGACGAGAATCATCGACGTCTGGATGCAGCACCCTACGCGGCGCTTTCTCGAGCAACCGATCTTCGAGTCCCTGCGGCGTTGGACGCGCCAGGATTCGATTCCGGACATTCCCCTCTCCCTCACCGTGGGAAGCATGGACGAAGCGGGCGTCGGCGTCGGGCTGCTCACCGCGTGGTGGGGGCCCCAGGGTGCGTTGATCAGCAACGATGAGGTCGCGTCCTGGGTGGCGGAGCATCCCGAGCGTCTGGTCGGCGTGGCCTCCGTCGATCTCGCCCGGCCCATGGACGCCGTGCGCGAGCTTCGTCGCTGTGTTGGCGAGCTCGGCTTCCGGGCGCTTCGCATCATTCCGTGGCTCTGGGGATTGCCCCCGGACGACCGGCGCTACTACCCGCTCTATGCGGAGTGCATCGAGCTCGACGTGCCCTTCTGTCTCCAGGTGGGACACACGGGCCCCCTCCTGTCGTCGGAGACGGGACGACCCATCCCCTACTTGGAGAACGTGGCGCTCGAGTTCCCCGAGCTCCGCATCGTCGCCGGACACATCGGTGCGCCGTGGACCCAGGAGATCATCTCCCTGGCCACGAAGTTCCCCAACCTCTACATCGACACCTCCGCCTACAAGGCGACTCGCTACCCCGCGGACTTCGTCGAGTTCATGCGGGGGCGGGGAGCGAAGAAGGTGATGTTCGGCAGCAACTACCCGATGCTCACGGCATCGGCCTGCCTCGAAGGCTCGAAGGACCTGGGCCTCGACGAGGAGTCGGAGCGGCTCTTCCTGTCGGGCAATGCGCAGCGGGTCTTCGGGCTCGATGATTCCGGCTAGGCGGCGTATCGCCGTCGCCCAATCTCCCTGTTCGAGTTCTCGTACACGAGTGATCAGACGCTGCTGGTCGAAAGTGCGTCGAGGTCGCCGCTCAAACGATCGCTCAGGCCGCCACACACGGTGTTGCAGAGCTTCGCGATGCTGGGGTCCGCGATCCGGTAGAGGGCCCGGTTGCCCTCCCGGCTGCGGGTCACCACGCCTTCCCGGCGCAGCAGCCCCAGGTGCCTGGAAACGTTGGTCTGGGTGAGACCCGACTCGTCGACGAGCTCCTGAACGGAGCGCGCGCCCTGCATGAGCAGATTGAGGAGGCGCAGGCGCGAGGGGTCGCCGAGGGCCCGGAAGCGGGCTGCGACCATTTCCAGGGCCTCGCCGGTCATCAGCGGGTGAAGGGCCTTCTTGCGAGCCATGGGGGGAGTCTATTGACAAATTTGTATATGTCAATATGATTATGTGATCATATGAGTGATTCAGAAGATACGCTGAGCCCAGCAAGCCCGAAGGAGCCCCTGCTCTCTCGGATCATCGACCTCTTCCTGAAGGGAGACCTGGCGCCGCTTCTGATCCTGCTCTCGCTGCTGGGCGGTGCGGTCGCGCTCTACGCGACGCCTCGGGAAGAGGAGCCCCAGATCGTCGTCCCCCTCGCGGACGTCATCGTCGAGGCGCCCGGGCTGCCCGCGGAGGAGGTGGAGCGCCTGGTCGCGACGCCCCTCGAGAAGCTCCTCTACCAGATCGACGGGGTCGAGTACGTCTACTCCATGTCGATGCCGGGGCGCGCGGTCATCACGGTGCGCTTCTACGTGGGCGAGGATCGCGAGGACAGCCTCGTCAAGATCTACAACAAGATCCACTCCAACACCGACCGCGTACCGGCCGCCGTGAGCTCGTGGGTGGTGAAGCCTCTCGAGATCGACGACGTGCCGATCATGATCGTCACCCTGTGGAGCGACCGCCCAGAGGAGCTCGACGACTACGCGTTGCGCCGCATCGCGGAGGAGCTGGAGATCGAGCTGCAGTCGGTGCCGCGCACCAACCGGGTGCGCGCCCTGGGCGGCCGGCCGCGGGCCGTGCGGGTCGAGCTCGATACCGAGGCGCTCGCCGCGCGGGGTATCTCGCCTCTCGAGATCGCGTGGGCGCTGGAGGTCTCCAACCGCCGCGAGCGGGCCGGGAGCTTCGACCGCAACGACCGTTCGATCCCCGTGGATGCCGGTGACTTCATCGAAGGCGTCGAGGGGCTGCGGCAGCTGGTGGTCGGCGTCGTGGACGGATCGCCGGTCTTTCTGCGCGACGTCGCGAGCATCGTCGACGGTCCCGCAGAGGCCACGGGCTACAGCTGGATCGGCTTCGGCCCCGCCGAGAATGGGGCCGAGGGTGCTGACTCCCTGGGAGAGGGCTTCTTCCCCGCCGTCCACGTCGCCGTTGCGAAGCAGAAGGGCGCCAACGCGGTTCGAGTAGCCCGAGCCGTAGAGGAGCGCCTCGCCGAGCTCGAGGAGACCCTGCTGCCCGAGGGCGTGCACGCCCGGGTGACGCGCAACTATGGCGAGACCGCCAACGAGAAGGTGAACGAGCTCGTCGAGGCCCTCGTGGTGGCGATCCTCATCGTGGTCGGCCTCATCGCCTACGCGCTGGGATGGCGCGAGGCCCTGGTGGTCGCCGTGGCGGTACCCATCACCTTTTCCCTCGTACTGCTCCTGAATTTGCTGGCGGGCTACACGATCAACCGCGTCACCCTCTTCGCCCTGATCCTCTCCCTGGGTCTCGTGGTCGACGACCCCATCGTGGACGTGGAGAACATCTACCGCCATCTGCGCATGCGTGCCGAGCCGGCCCTGGACGCCGTGAAGACGGCGGTGAACGAAGTGCGACCCCCGATCCTCCTCGCCACCTTCGCGGTAATCGTCTCCTTCCTTCCCATGCTCTTCATCACGGGCATGATGGGGCCCTACATGCGCCCCATGGCGATCAATGTCCCTCTGGCGATGTTCATGTCCATGGTCGTGGCCTTCATGATCACCCCCTGGCTCGCCTATCGTGCGCTGCGCGAGCACGCCGGGGCGGGCGAGGCGGGTCCGGCGCCCCGCGTCGAGGACTCTCGTCTCTACCGCGCCTACGCGTGGGTGCTCGAGCCCATGCTGGCGCGGCGGCGCAACGCCTGGGCGCTACTCGGCGTCATGTCCCTGCTCTTCGGGGTAGCGATCCTGCTCGGCGCCTGGCGCATGGTGCCCCTCAAGATGCTGCCCTTCGACAACAAGGCCGAGTTCCAGGTGCTGCTGAACGGACCCGAGGGCATGACTCTCGAACGAACGGACGCGGTGCTGCGCGCCCTCGCCGAGGAGCTGCGTGCGGCGCCCGAGGTGAGGGATTTCCAGCTCTACACGGGCTTCGCGAGTCCGATGGACTTCAACGGCATGGTGCGCCACTACTTCCTGCGCCGTGCGCCCGAGCTGGCCGAGATCCGCGTGCGCCTCGTGGGCAAGCGCGCGCGGGAGATGCAGTCCCACGCCATCGTCGTGCGCCTGCGAGACCGCCTCGAGGCGATCGCCGACCAACATGGCGTGCGTCTCGCCCTGGTGGAAGTGCCTCCGGGCCCGCCCGTGCTCTCCACCATCGTGGGGGAGATCTATGGCGAGCCCCAGGTCCCCTACGCGCGCCTGCGCGAGGCCGCCCTGGTGCTGGCCGAGCGCCTCGAGCGCGAGCCCCTGGTGAGCGATGTCGACACCAGCGTGGAGGCCGACCGCGAGCGGCTGCTCTTCGTGACCGACCAGGAGAAGGCCGCGCTCTCGGGCGTCGCCACCGAGGACGTGACCCGCACCCTCTCTCTGGCCCTCGCCGGGCTGGATGCGACGCAGCTCCACGTCCCGGGCGAAGCCAATCCCCTGCCCGTGCGCCTGCGCGTGGCGCGGGCCGAGCGCTCGGGTGACGAGCACCTCAGCGCTCTCACCTTGAAGGGACGGCCGGGCGTCACGAAGCTGCGCGAAGGCGGCGGTCTGCGCGACGCCCCCATCCCCCTCGTGCGCATGGGCGAGCTGGGCGAGCTGCGCAGCCTGCCGGCGGAGAAGACCATCTATCACAAGAACCTCGAGCGCGTCGCCTACGTGTACGCCGACACCGTGGGACGCGCCCCCGCCGAGGCCATCGTCGACGTTCAGGCGGACGAGCTACCGCCGGGCAGCGCGGCCGCGACGGGCGCGTCGGTTGCTGCGCGGCCCCTCGCGGCGCGTAGCTACTTCGCCAACGGCGGCGGTGACCCCTGGTCCCTGCCGGCCGGCACCCGCGTCGTGTGGACGGGCGAGGGGGAGTGGAAGATCACCGTCGACGTATTCCGGGATCTGGGCATCGCCTTCGGCGCGGCGCTGGTGGGCATCTACCTGCTCCTCGTCTACCAGACGGGGAGCTACGCGATGCCGCTCATCCTCATGATCTCGATCCCCCTCACCATGATCGGCATCATGCCCGGCTTCTGGCTGCTGAATCTGCTTGCGGGCGGCGAGGTGGGGGGCTACCCGGATCCGGTCTTCTTCACCGCCACCGCGATGATCGGCATGATCGCCCTGGCGGGGATCGCGGTGCGCAACGCAATCCTGCTCATCGAGTTCGTCCACGTGGCCCTCGCGGGCGGCATGTCCCTGCGCGACGCCCTGTTGCGCGCCGGAGCCGTGCGCACCCGCGCCATCGTGCTCACGGCCGGCACCGCCATGCTGGCCGCGATTCCCATCACCCTCGATCCCATCTTCTCGGGCCTCGCCTGGGCGCTCATCTTCGGGCTCTCGGTGTCGACGGTCTTCACCCTCTTCGTCGTGCCCGTGACCTACGACCTGGTCTATCGCGATCGGCCGGGCCATGGCCTGCGGCTCGAGGACGCTCGGGAGCTGAGCCCATGAGCAAGCTGATGAAAAGCAACCCGATGAAGAGCGTGCTGCAGGCCGTGTTGGGGAGCGCTGTCCTCTTTGCCTCGGTGGCGTGGCTTTCGGGCGGCTGTGGCGAGCGCATCGGGCCCGAAGACGCGATCCCTGGCGCCGCGCCGCTGGCAGCCGACGCGCCGCGCGCTGGAGTGGTGCGCGAGCGGGCCCTCGTCTTCGAGCACGCGAGTGGATCGCTCCACTCCTCTCGCCACACCACCATCTCCTCCAAGATCCTCGCCCGCATCGAGGAGATGCCCGTGCGGGCGGGCGACGTCGTGGAGCGCGGCACCCTGGTGGTGCGTCTGGACAGCCGCGATCTCGCGGCCCGCCTGCGGGCCGCGAAGGAGACGGTTGTCTCCGCAGAGGCCGCTCGCGAGCTGGCCAGCTCGGAGTTCGCGCGCATCACGAAGCTCCATGCGGAGCAGGTCGCCTCGCGGCAGCAGCTCGATCGCGTGACCGCGTCCAGAGACATGGCGCGGGCGATGCTCGAGGCTGCCGAGCAAGCCGCCAGGGACGCCGAGGTCGGACTCTCCTTCGGCGAGATCCGCTCGCCCGTGAGTGGCCGGGTCATCGATCGCCTGGCCGAGCCCGGGGACACGGCGGCGCCCGGTCAGGCGCTGCTGCACATCTATGACCCCGGCGCCCTGCGCCTGGAGGCACCGGTGCGCGAGGTACTGGCCACGCGACTGACCCCGGGCCAGCCCCTCACAGTGCGCGTCGAGGCGCTGGGCCTGACTCTCGCAGGCGAAATCGACGAGATCGTGCCCGCCGCCGAGCCCGGCACGCGCACCTTCCTCGTCAAGGTGCGGCTACCCGCCGACCCGCGCCTCTTCGCCGGCATGTTCGGGCGCGTCGAGATCCCGGCCGGCGAGCGCGTGCGCCTGGTGGTACGACACGAGGCCGTCGAGCGCGTCGGGCAGCTCGAGTACGTTCGGGTTGTGGACGGCAACGGGCGCGTCGCCCGGCGCCTCGTGACGACGGGTCCAGCGGCGCTCGACGGCGGAGTGGAAGTCCTGAGCGGACTCGCGGCGGGCGAGCAGGTGCTTCTCCCCTGAGAGTCCCGAGCATCTCCAAGTGCCCCGTGGGGCTATGTCTTGCCTGCTCGTGAATGGGCAGAACTTTCGCCGATAGCGGAAAGTGTTTTCCGCTCGCGCTGGTCTCAGGGTACTGGCAAGCCAATGGTGTATTCTTCAAGGCACTGATAATACAGGAGATTTGTTTGGATTCGTCCACGGCGGCCGAGTTGGCGCGCAACTTGCTTTTGAATTGCAGTTGAAATCTGACCACAGGCCTGGAGCTGCGAGGCTGCGGTCGAAGAAGTCCGCGAATGCGGGATTTTTGTTGCTCTGGTAATCCGAGGATTCTGGTAGTCTGGGAATTCTCGAATCTGGGAAGATCTGGGAAGATCTAGGGGATTGAAATGTCTGTACATGCACTTGTTAAGCCTCTGATTCTGGCGACGGCTTTGGCGCTCGTTCTGCCTTTCAGCGCTTCGGCGGTAAGCATCGTCCTGAGCGACATGTCGAGCGAGGACGGAGAGGTTCCTGGTACGCCCGCCAGCGTGCTCGATGCGATCGTGGGCTTCGAGATCGGCGAGTTCGACGGCGGAAACGCAGGTGATGAGATCCAGCTCACCTTGCAGAACACGACGAGCGGCGGACCCGGAGCCGGGGACTACGATGTCTCCGCCTTCTGGGTGAACTTGAGCTCGGACATTACGATCGGTTCGATCCTCTCTCCTGGGGCCGGCGCCAATCTCGGATGGGAGCTGACTGCGCCTCCGCCCGATCAGCTCGGCGGGTTGGGGACCTTCAATCTGGGCGTGGAGCTGATCGGCGATGTCAACCTGAATCCCGATCTCATCGCGCCGGGGGAGACGGCCACCATTCTCATCTCCTTCTCCTGCTCCGGCACCTGCGACGATGGCGACGTGATCAACAACCTCAAGGATAAGGCGGCGGCCGCGAAGTTCCGCAATGGCGGCAACGTCAACGGGGACCCCAACGACAGCGCGTTCGGTGCGAGCCCCGTTCCGGAGCCCACGACCGCGGTCCTTCTGGCGCTCGGCCTCGTCGGGATCGGATTCGCCCGCCGCCGCGCCTAGCGATCACGAACAGCATCCGAGACGAGGCGCCCCGACCCTGATGGGTCGGGGCGCCTCGCGCTTTGGGCGCCATAGCAGGAACGCAATAGCCAGCGGGTCCCGAATTCTCGACAGCCGCCTACAATAGGAAGGCGATGGCCGAGACCCACTACACATTCTGTCGGATCTGCGAGGCGACCTGCGGGCTGCAGGTGGAGGTCGAGGACAACCGCGTCGTCGACATCCAGCCCGACCCGGATCATGTCGTGAGCCAGGGCTTCGCCTGCGTGAAGGGCACCCGCTACGCCTCGCTGCAGCACAGCCCCGATCGCATCACCCAGCCCCTGAAGCGAATCGGCGAGCGCTGGATCGAGATCGGCTGGGACCAGGCCATCTCGGAGATCGCCGCGAAGATCCGGCAGCAGATCGACCGGCACGGTCCCCAGACCCTCGGCCACTTCGCGGGCTCGGCGGCGGGCGCCAACGTGCTCTCGCCCCTCTTCCGGGGCGCCCTCTTCAAGGCCCTCGGCTCCCAGCGGATGTACGGAACCGGCACCTGCGACACCATGAACAAGTTCCGCGTCAACGAGGACATGTACGGGTCGCCCATGCGCCTCGCGTACCCGGACGTGAACAAGACCGACTTCATGCTCATCCTCGGCGCGAATCCCGCCGTGTCGGGGAACACCCTCTATCACCTGCCGCGGGCGAAGCAGCGCTTCAAGGAGATCGTCGCGCGCGGAGGTCGCGTGGTCTTCTTGAACCCGCGCCGCGTCGAGAGCGCCCAGGTGGGCGAGCACCTCTTCATCCGCCCCGATACCGACCTCTTCTTTCTGGCCGCCTTCTGCAACGAGCTGATCCGCGGCGGCCAGGTGCAGCACGAGCGTGTCGAGCGCCACATGACCCACCTCGACGCCCTCGAGCGCGCCGTGGCGGACTGGACGCCCGAGCGCCAGGAGGCCGTCACGGGCATCTCGGCCGAGACCCTGCGCGAGCTGGTGCGCGCCCACGGCGCGGCTGACGGCGCCGCCCTCAACATGGCCACCGGCGTCAACCAGGGACGCAGCGGCACCCTCTGCTTCTGGCTGCTCGAGTGCATCAATGCGATCTCGGGCAACCTCGACAGCGCCGGCGGCACCCTGATGGGCAAGGGACTCTTCGACATGGCGAAGGAGGTCCTCTCCGACCCGCAGATCATGTTGAGCTACGACCGCTACGACGATCTCCCCACCGTGGCGGGCCAGCAGCCCGTGGGCATGCTCGCCGACGACATCCTGTGCAAGCGAGAAGACCGCGTGACGGCGCTGATCGTCGAGGCGAGCAACCCCTTCCTGGCCTGCAGCAACCCGGGTGGCCGCCTCGAGGAGGCCTTCGAGAAGCTCGAGCTCCTGGTCAGCATCGACCTCTTCCGCAACGAGGTCGGGAACCTCGCCCACTACATCCTTCCCGCGACCACGTGGCTCGAGCGCCCGGAGGTCCCCTACGCGCTCCAGAGCTTCGCGGGCTGTACTCCCACGCCCTACATGATCTATGCCGATGCGATCCTCGAGCCGCCTCCCGGCGTTCGCCACGAGTGGTGGATGTTCACGCGCCTCGCCAGCGCCCTGGGTGTGCGGCTCTTCGACCACCGCCTCGGCAGCGCGGTCGCAAAGCTCGCGGCGCGCCTCGCCGACTCGAGCCTGCGCCGGCTCTTCCCCGTCAAGGAGCTGCTCCTCGACGGCATGCTGAAGAAGGGAGGGCTGCCCGGGCGCAAGGAGATGGCCCGGAAGCACCCGCACGGGCTGCTCCTGCCCGAGAACGAGGGCGAGAACTTCCTCGGGACGGAGCGCGTGTTGACGAAGGACGGCAAGGTGGATCTGGCGCCGGTGGATTTCGTCGCGACCTTCGGCAAGGTCGCCGATGCGCTCTACCGGGAAGAGCTCGCCAACGCGGATCGCATCAAGCTCATCGGCAAGCGCGAGATGCGGCGCATGAATACCTCCTCGGCGAACTCGGAGCAGCTCGTCAAAGAGACCACCAACTACCTCTACGTGAGCCCGGAGGACGCGGCGCGCATCGGCGCCGGCAACGGGGATACCGTCGAGGTGGCGTCCGCCCACGGGAAGATCCGCATTCCGCTGCGCGTCAGCGACGAAATGATGCCGCGAACCGTCGCGATCCCCCAATGCTGGGGCCACGCCAGGGCGGATGGCCTGCGCCACGCCCAGCGGCATCCCGGCGTGAACTCCAACCTGCTCGCAGGTGACGGCTACGACAACATCGAGCGGCTCTCCGGGATGTCCCATCTCTCGGGCATCCTGGTGGAGCTTCGCCGGGCCGGGGAGGCCTGAGAGGGCTCCTTTTTCTTCGGGGGGAGGTCCCCGCTGCGACGGGGTTCTCTACCGCTTCTGAGCCCTGCAAGGGCCGCCCTCACGGCAACGCGAACGCGATCACATAGTCGCCGGGCGTCGTTCCCATGGTGGAGTGGCCACCGGCCGCGATCACGACGTACTGCCGGCCGTGGTCACTCAGCCGATAGGTCATGGGCGTCGCCTGCCCGCCAGCGGGCAGGCGGGCGCGCCACAGCTCTTCTCCGCTCTCCACCGAGTAGGCGCGCAGATAGTCGTCCATGGCCGCGCCGATGAAGACCAGTCCGCTCGCCGTCACGATGGGGCCCCCCATGCTGGGCAGGCCGAAGAGGATGGGGAGCGGGATCGGGATCATGTCGCGTACGGTGCCGAAGGGCACCTCCCACCGCACCGTGCCGCTCTCGAGGGAGACGGCCAGCAGGCTTCCCCAGGGAGGCGGCGAGCAGGGGACGCCGATGGGCGAGAGCAACACGCCCTGCTCGGCGAGGTAGGCCGTTCCTTTCTGGAGCGAGATTCCGAAGGGGCCGGCCCTCTCGACGGCCTCCTTCTCGCGTGTGCGCGGGATCAGCCGCAGCCACTGGGCGAGGCGGTTCTGATTGAGGACGAGGAGCTGGCGCACCGGGTCGTACGCGACCCCGCCCCAGTTCGCACCACCCGCGGTGCCGGGGTAGCGGAGCGAGCCCTCGAGACTCGGGGGCGTAAAGGTGCCCCCGTTGCGCAGCGCGGCCACGCGTTCGCGGCAGGCGCCGCGGTCCCAGGGCGTGAAGCCGAAGGCCTCTTTGGCATCGAAGCCGCCGGGATGCAGCGGCGGCGGGAAGGTGGGAAAGGGCTGGGTGGGCGCGCTGATCTCCCCGGGCACATCGGTCTGGGGCACCGGGCGCTCTTCCACCTCGTAGATGGGCTCGCCCGTTCGCCGGTCGAGCACGAAGACGTGCCCCATCTTGGTCGCCTGCACGAGGGCGGGGATCGGCTCGCCGTCGCGGGTCAGCTCGATCAGCGTCGGCTGAGAGGCCACGTCGAAGTCCCACACGTCGTGGTGGACGGTCTGGAAGAACCAGACGACCTCTCCGCTCTTGCCGTCGAGGGCTACCACCGAGCTTCCGTAGTGATCGAAGCCCTTGCGGTGAGCGGCTACGAAGTCGGGACTCGGTCCGCCGAAGGGGATGAAGAGCAGGCCGCGCTCGGTGTCCACGGAGAAGGTCGACCAGGCATTGGGGGTCCCGCGGTGGTAGCGGGGTGTGCCGTCGGGGGCCGGTGGCAGCGGGGCAGTCCCGGGCGGTACGGGGTCGAAGGCCCAGCGAAGCGCACCGCTGCGCACGTCGTAGCCGCGAATCACACCGCCGGGCGGGTCGACGCGCCGGTTGTCCTTCACCAGGGCGCCGATGGTCACGATGTCGCCGACGACCGTCGGCGGCGAGGTGGGGTAGGTCTCGGCCGGATCCATCTCGCCGAGTCCTGCGCGTAGATCGATGGCTCCTTGGTCGCCGAAGTCGAGGCAGGGCGCGCCGCTTGCGGCATCGAGGGCGATGAGGCGGGCGTCCATGGTCCCCATGAAGATCCGCCGCTCGCAGCGACCGCGGCCCGGAGCCTGCGTATCCTCCCCGCGCAGGGACGCGGAGCGGCCCGGAGCCTGCGTATCCTCGCCGCGCCACAGCGCTACGCCCCGGCAGGTTCCCGACCAGGTGCCCGTGAGATCCGCCTTCGAATCGTAGACCCAGCGCTCCTTGCCCGTCACGGCGTCGATCGCGAACGCGCGGCTCAGCCCCGAGCAGAAGTAGAGCGTGCCCTCATCGAGGATGGGCGTG
>JAFDEK010000192.1 GCA_019310385.1 Deltaproteobacteria bacterium | reverse complement strand
TGGGAGGACCCGGAGCTGCTCGCTGACGACGAGCGCATGGCCGAGCTCCTCGCGGAGCAGGGCGAGGTGCAGGAGATCCTCGAGCACCGCGACGCCATGGATCCCGAGAAGCTCGCGAACACGATCGACATCGCCATGGAGGCCCTGCGCCTTCCGCCGGGCGACCAGCTCTCGGGGCAGCTCTCGGGCGGGGAGAAGCGCCGGGTGTGCCTGTGCCGCGAGCTGCTCGCGCACCCCGATCTGCTGATCCTCGACGAGCCCACCAACCACCTCGACGCCGACACCGTGGCGTGGCTCGAGACCTATCTCTCGAACTACCAGGGCAGCTACATCCTGGTGACCCATGATCGCTACTTCCTGGACCGGGTGGCGAACCGCATGCTCGAGGTTCACGGCGGAAAACTGCGCTCCTACGACGGCAACTACACCGAGTTCCTCGAGCAGAAGGAGAAGCAGAAGGGCGTGCAGGACCGCACCGAGGCCAACCTGCTCAAGACCGTGGCCCGGGAGCTCGAGTGGATCCGCTCGACGCCGGCGGCCCGGCGCAGCAAGTCCAAGGCCCGCATCGCGGCCTTCGACGAGCTGGTGGAAGCGACGGCCAACATCGCGCCCGAGAAGGAGCTGGACCTGCGCCTGCCCTTCGGGCCCCGGCTCGGCTCCAAGGTGCTCTCCTTGCGCGGCGTCAGCAAGGGCTTCGGCGGCAAGATGCTCTTCGAGGGGCTCGACTTCGACATGCCCCCGGGCGCCATCCTGGGCGTGACCGGCGCCAACGGCCTGGGGAAGACCACGCTCATCAACATGATCGTCGGGCGCGAGAAGCCCGACGCGGGCGAGATCGACGTCGGCCAGAACACGAAGTTCTGCTACGTGGACCAGACCCGGCAGACCCTCCACGACGACCAGACGGTCTACCAGGAGGTCGCCGAGGGCAGCGAGTTCGTGATGTACGGCGACAAGGAACTTTCCGTCCGGCATTATCTTGCTCGATTCCTCTTCACGGGACCCATCCAGCAGACCCCGGTGGGCAATCTCTCGGGCGGCGAGCGCAACCGCGTGCAGCTCGCGAAGTTCCTGCGCCACTCGTCGAACTTCATCATCCTCGACGAGCCCACCAACGACCTGGACCTCACGACCCTGCGCATTCTCGAAGAGGCCCTCCAGGAGTTTCCCGGCTGCGCGATCGTGATCACCCACGATCGCTACTTCCTCGACCGCGTGGCGACCCACATCATGGGCTTCGAGGGCGACGGCCGGGTGGAGTTCTGCACCGGCGCCTGGGACGTCTACGCCGAGCAACGCGTAGCGCGGGAGCAGGAGCGCAGCGGTGGCAAGGGTCCTTCCCAGAAGTTCAGGCACCGCAAGATCGCGAAGGCGCACTGACGCAGGGCGGGTAGCGGGCCGGTGGTGTAGAATGCCCCCGTGCGCTGCGGGCGTCCGCTCGTCGGAGGGCGGCTTCTGCCGGGCGGCGCCGCAACGCGCGAGGCACCTGACGCCTTTGTCGCGATACTGAATCGAGCTGCTGGGAGGTGTGTCAATGCGACCCCTGATTGCCGTGTTCTTCGCCGTAGTGCTCTCCGCAACCCAGGCCTGGTCGCTGCCCGATCAGGGGGAGCTCGAGTTCCAGGTCGTCCCGTGGAACGAGACGACGCAGATGGGCAGCCGGGTGGCCATCTTCATCACCGGGACGGACGGCCCGAATGGCCCGGTACTGCCGCCCGATCCGGGGGACGAGCCCATCGGGAGCACCCTATTCCGGGGCAGCGTGGACGCCACGCGAAGCTCTGCGGATTGGACCCTTACCCAAGTCGACGTGACCGCGGACGACATGACCATCACGGTCGATTTGGGATTCCCGATCGGCGAGGTCCAAGTCGAGCTCAGCGACATCACCCTCACCATGCCCTTCGAGAACGTGCCCGACGCGAGCGGAGACCCGACTACCATCTTGAAGATCGACGGGGTGGACGACGGCAGCGACGTGTTCTTCACGGACGCGGAATGCACCGAGTGCGACGATTTCGGCGGGAAGTTCACCTACTCGGTGGACGGTGACCCCATCGAGGAGGTGGCGCTGGTGGGGCCCCTCGTGCTGGAAATGGGAAGCGTGAGCACACCCGCCGCGGCGAGCGTGAGCGCTCTCGCCGGGGCGAGCGAGGGCAGCGCGATCACGCTCGAGGGCACGCTCTCGACCGGATTCGCCGTGGATCTCGGACTGGCGGTCTTTCCCCTGTGGATCCAGGCAGACCTCGACTTGCTCCAGGTTCCCGAGCCCGGGCTCGGCCTGCTGCAGACCGGCGCTCTGCTCCCCCTCGTCATTCTCGCTCGGCGACGCCGCCGCAGCGGACACGGGAGCGTCTGCTGAAGCTCGACGTCGCCGGACACCCGCTCCACACGCGCTCGCTCACCATTGCCTCGGCCCAGCGCGACGGCGGCGCCCTGCAGCAGGGGGTCGCGGGGGAGGGGGACTGGAAGGGGTGAGGCAATTTGCCCTCGATTCCGAAGGTGATCACGCGATCCCCACCGGGCTCCCCCGTGTCGTGGTGCCCCCGCGGCCGCTAATCTGACCCCGAGTCTCTCGAAACCACCAAGAACCGGCCTTCTTGCGCCGAAATAGATCTCGGTTGACGCGCGCCCTGCGCTTGCGTACTTGCGTAAGACGAGGCGGGCGCGGCGCGAGGGAGAAGCATGGGACTGCCGCCGGACAGCGATCCTCAGGAGACCCGGGAGTGGCTCGAGGCCCTCGACTCGGTCTTCGAGAACGAGGGGATCGAGCGGGCCCACTACCTGGTGGGGCGGCTGATCCGCCGCGCCCGGCGCAAGGGCGCCCATCTGCCCTACAGCGCCACCACGGCCTACATCAACACCATCCACGAGAGCCGCGAAGCCAAGAGCCCGGGCGACACCGAGCTGGAGATGCGCATCCGCTCGATCATTCGCTGGAACGCGACCGCGATGGTGGTGAAGGCCAACCGCGAGAGTGCGGAGCTCGGCGGCCACATCGCGAGCTTTGCCTCGGCGGCCACCCTCTTCGACGTCGGCTTCAATCACTTCTTCCGCGCGTCCCACGAGCACCACGGCGGCGATCTGGTCTTCTTCCAGGGGCACTCGGCGCCGGGGATCTACGCCCGGGCCTTTCTGGAGGGGCGCCTCACCGAGGAGCAGCTCAGCCGTTTCCGCCGGGAGGTGGACGGCACGGGGCTCTCCTCCTATCCCCACCCGCACCTCATGCCCGACTTCTGGCAGTTCCCCACGGTCTCCATGGGGCTCGGCCCGCTCATGGCCATCTATCAGGCGCGCTTCATGAAGTACCTCCACGACCGGGAGATCGTCGACACCGACGACCGCAAGGTCTGGGCCTTCTGCGGCGACGGCGAGATGGACGAGCCCGAGTCCCTGGGCGCGATCTCGTTGGCGGGGCGCGAGCGCCTCGACAACCTGGTCTTCGTCGTGAACTGCAACTTGCAGCGCCTGGACGGTCCCGTGCGGGGCAACGGGAAGATCATCCAGGAACTCGAATCCGCCTTTCGGGGCGCGGGTTGGAACGTCATCAAGGTGATCTGGGGCGGCTACTGGGATCCGCTGCTCGCCAAGGACAAGGACGGCCTGCTGCGCAAGCGCATGGAGGAAGTGCTCGACGGCGAGTACCAGGCCTACAAGGTCAAGGGCGGCGGCTTCACCCGGGAACACTTCTTCGGCAAGTACCCCGAGCTGCGCGCCATGGTGTCCAACATGAGCGACGAGGACATCTGGCGCCTCAACCGCGGTGGCCACGATCCCCACAAGGTCTACGCCGCCTACGCGGAAGCCATGACGCACCGGGGCCAGCCCACGGTGATCCTTGCCAAGACGGTGAAGGGCTACGGCATGGGGATGGCGGGCGAAGGGCAGAACATCACCCACTCCCAGAAGAAGATGGGCGAGTCGGCCCTCAAGGCTTTCCGCGATCGCTTCAACATCCCGGTCTCCGACGACGAGATCGCCGACGCGCCCTTCTACAAGCCTGCCGAGGACAGCCCCGAGCTGCAGTACATGCACGAGCGTCGGCGCGAGCTGGGCGGCTACATGCCCGTGCGCCGCACCGATGCGCCGCCCGTCGAGGTGCCGGAGCTCGAGGCTTTCGAGTCCCTGCTGGTCGGGAACCCCGACCGGGAGATCTCCACCACCATGGCGGCCGTGCGCATCCTGCAGCTGCTGGCCCGGGACGAGACGGTGGGGCGCTATGTGGTTCCCATCGTGCCCGACGAGTCGCGCACCTTCGGCATGGAGGGGATGTTCCGCCGCCTGGGTATCTACTCCTCGGTGGGCCAGCTCTACGAGCCCGTGGATTCGGACATCGTGGCCTACTACCGGGAGGACAAGCAGGGGCAGATCCTCCAGGAGGGCATCAACGAGGCCGGCGCCATGTCGTCGTGGATCGCGGCGGGCACCGCGTACAGCAACCACGGCATCAACATGATTCCCTTCTACATCTACTACTCCATGTTCGGCTTCCAGCGCATCGGCGACCTCGCCTGGGCGGCGGGAGACATGGGAGCCCGGGGCTTCCTGCTCGGAGGCACGGCGGGCCGCACGACCCTGGCCGGGGAGGGGCTGCAGCACCAGGACGGCCACAGCCATCTGCTGGCGGCCACCATCCCGAACTGCATCTCCTACGACCCCGCCTACGCGTACGAGCTGGCGGTGATCGTCCAGGCCGGTATGCGGCGCATGTTTGCCGAGCAGGAGAACGTCTTCTATTACCTCAC
>JAFDEK010000111.1 GCA_019310385.1 Deltaproteobacteria bacterium | reverse complement strand
TGATGGTGATCAACATGTTCGGCGCCCTGACCGTGGTGCCGGCCTTCTACTCGATCTTCCGCCCGAAGGTCGCCACCGCGCTCCTCACCGAGGACCAGATGGATGCGATCCAGCGGCAGAAGGAGATGGAGCGCAAGAAGGGACTGCGCGACGACTGAGCCTTCAGCTCCAAAAAGAGCCTTCAGCCCCCGGAAGAGCCTTCAGCCCCTCGAAGTCGTCGGCGGGTTCTCTTTGTAGAGCTCCAGGATGCGGGCAGCGTTCTCCTCCACCGCCCGCCCGCTGATGTCGACCATGCGCCAGCTCCGCTCGCGAAACAGGCGCTTGGCCCGGTTGATTTCGAGGCTCACGGCTTCGGGATCGGTGTAGGACGAGTGTGGTGAGGCGCGCAGGCTCACGAGGCGATTGCGGCGCACCTCGATCAGGGTGGTGTGGTCGACGTGGAGGGCGAAGACCTTGCGGGGGTCCAGCTCGAGCAGCGCCTGGGGCGGCTCGAGGCCAGCCACCAGGGGCACGTTTCCCGTGCGGTAGCCGCGCTGGGCGAGATACATGCTCAAGGGGGTCTTCGACGTGCGCGAGACCCCGGTGAGCACGATGTCGGCCTCGAAGAGGGTGGGCAGGTTGGCGCCGTCGTCATGGCGCACCGCGAACTCGACCGCCTCGATGCGCTGGAAGTACTCGTCCGAGAAACCGTGCAGGAGCCCGGGCTGATGACGGGGCTCGGCGTGGAGATGCTGGGCAACGTTGGCGATGAGAGCGCCCAGCAGGTCGACGGTCGCGACGCCCTTGAGGCCGGCCTCCTGGATCAGGCAGGCCGCCACCCGCTTGTCGACCAGGCTGAAGACCACGAGGGCCTTGCTGCCCGCGGCCCGCTCGATCACCCGGCGCACCTCCGACTCCTGACGAACTCCGCCGACCACACGCAGGTTCCAGTCGCTCTGGAACTGCAGCATGACGGCCTTCACCGCCGCCGTCGCGGTGTCCCCGGTGCCATCGGAGACCACGATCACCTCGACCTGGTCCTTTGCCTCGCTTCCCATCCCGCCAGCCTAGCAGCGCTTTCTTGACGCGACGGGGCTTTCCCTGCATTGTTGCCCTCCCATGCCCTATGACCCCAAGCGCATCGAAGGCCCCTGGCAGGCCTACTGGCTCGAGAACGAGACTTTTCGGGCGGAGGTCGATCCGTCCAGGCCGAAGTACTACGTCCTCGACATGTTTCCCTATCCCTCGGGCGACGGCCTCCACGTCGGGCATCCCGAGGGCTACACCGCCACCGACATCCTGGCGCGCTACAAGCGCATGCGCGGCTTCAACGTCCTCCACCCCATGGGTTGGGACGCCTTCGGGCTCCCCGCCGAGCAGTACGCCATCAAGACTGGAACCCATCCCCGCCTCACCACCCGGCGCAACATCGACAACTTCCGCCGGCAGATCCGCTCCCTGGGCTTCAGCTACGACTGGTCCCGGGAGATCGACACCACCGATCCCGCCTACGTCCGCTGGACCCAGTGGATCTTCCGCAAGCTCTACGAGCGCGAGCTCGCCTATCTCGCCGAGGTTCCGGTCAACTGGTGTCCCGCATTGGGCACCGTGCTCTCCAACGAGGAGGTCATCGACGGCAAGAGCGAGATCGGCGATCACCCCGTGGTTCGGCTTCCCATGCGCCAGTGGATGCTGCGCATCACCGCCTACGCGGACCGCCTGCTCGAAGATCTCGAAGAGCTCGATTGGCCCGAGCCCATCAAGAAGATGCAGCGCGACTGGATCGGGCGCTCCGAGGGCGCCAACGTTCGCTTCCGCCTGACGAACGCCCCCGACAGCGGGGCAGAAGACGAGGTCATCGAGGTCTTCACGACCCGCCCCGACACCCTCTTCGGCGCGACCTACATGGTCCTGGCCCCGGAGCACCCCCTCGTCGAGCTCATCACCAGCAAGGAGCAACGAGGCGCCGTGGGCGAGTACGTCGAGCGCACCCAGCGCAAGAGCGAGCGCGCCCGCCTCGCCGACGCCCAGGAGAAGACCGGCGTCCCCACCGGCGCCACGGCGCGCAATCCCGTGAACGGCCAGGAAATCCCGATCTGGATCGCGGACTACGTGCTCGCGGGGTATGGAACCGGCGCCATCATGGCGGTACCCGGTCACGACGAACGCGACTACGACTTCGCGAAGACCTTCGGGCTTCCCATCGTCGAGGTGGTGGCCGGCGGCGACCTCGAACGCGAGGCCTTCACGGGCCAGGGAAGATCCGTCAACTCGGGCTTTCTGGACGGTCTGGATACCCGCGAAGCCGAGTCCCGCATGGGCGCGTGGCTCGAAGAGCAGGGCCTCGGCGAGCGCACCGTTACCTACAAGCTGCGCGACTGGCTCTTCAGCCGGCAGCGCTACTGGGGCGAGCCCTTTCCGGTCCTCCATCACGACGACGAGAGCATCGCCCTCGTCCCCGAGAACGAGCTCCCCGTCACCCTGCCCGAGCTCGAGGACTTCAAGCCCTCGGGCAAGGACTTCGAGTCGCCCCTGGCCCGGGTGGGCGACTGGATCGAGTTCCGCGACGCCGACGGCCAGCGCCTGCGCCGAGACCCCAACACCATGCCCCAGTGGGCGGGTAGCTGCTGGTACTTCCTGCGCTTCGTCGATCCGCGCAACGAGGAGCAGCCCTGGTCCGAAGAGGCCGAGCGCTACTGGATGCCCGTCGACCTCTACGTGGGCGGAGCGGAGCACGCCGTACTCCACCTGCTCTACGCGCGCTTCTGGCACAAGGTCTTCTACGACCTCGGCCTCGTCCACACCACGGAGCCCTTCCAGCGCCTCGTCAACCAGGGCATGATCCTCGGAACGAGCTACCGCTACTTCGACGACAACCCCAACGACGACCCGGAAGCCAGTGCGCGCCCCTACGCGGCCAGCGAGGTGACCCTCGACGGCGAGCGCTACGTGGCCCGAGAGAGTGGCGTCGAGGTGAAAACCCGTTGGGTTCCGCTCAAGGACGTCGTCTTCGAACGCGACGAGGAAGGCGACGAGACGGCGCGCCACCCCGACCACGGCGAGATCATCCTCGAGCAGGTGATCGAGAAGATGTCCAAGAGCCGGGGCAACGTGATCAACCCCGACGACGTCGTCGCCGAGTTCGGCGCGGACTCCGTGCGCCTCTACGAGATGTTCATCGGCCCGCTCGAGAAGGCGGCGCCCTGGTCCACCGAGGGCATCCAGGGCATCTACCGCTTTCTCCAACGCAGCTGGCGCCTGATGATGGAAGAGCTGCCCGACGGCGGCGATCGGCTGAGGGAGCTCGCCGACGGCGACGGCACGCCCGAGCAGGCCCGCCTGACGGCGCGGACCCTCCACGGCGTGACCCAGGATCTGGAGGAGATGCGCTTCAATACGGCGATCTCGAAGCTCATGGTCTTCGTCCGCGACATCACCAAGGACACGGCCAAGAACACGGCCCAGGACACGCCGCTCCCGCGCAAGGCGGCCGAGGCCTTCACCCTGGCCCTCTCCCCCATGGCGCCCCACCTCGCCGAGGAGCTGTGGAAGCAGCTGGGGCACCCCCAGACCCTCGCCTACGAGCCCTGGCCCGAGTTCGACCCTGCGCTGCTCGTCGACGAGCAGATCACCCTGGTCGTCCAGGTGAACGGCAAGAAGCGGGGCGAGATCGGAGTCGCAAAGGACACGGCGAAGGAAGCCATCGAGGCCGCGGCGCTCGCATGTGAGAGCGTGCAACGTCACCTCGACGGCCGGGCGCCCAAGAAGGTGATCGTGGTTCCCGGCCGACTGGTGAACGTCGTCGTCTAGCGCTCGGTCGCTGCGGGACTCCGCACCGGGCTTGCGCGACGATAGACGAGCAGCGCGTGGGCGCGCTCGGCGCTGCCATCGCGGCGCGCCCTCTCGAGCCAACCCACGGCGGCAGCTCCGGTGAGCCGGCGATAGAGGGGCCGACCCCGTTCCCGGTAGCTCACCCACTCGAGCTCGTATTCGCGCTCGAGCATCCGGCGGCTGCGTTCGTAGAGCAGGCCCGGCGCCCCCCGTTGCACGAGATGGGAGGCCTGCAGCCTCACGTCGACGACGTACTCGGGCCGCACATCCCGAAGCTCCTGCCAGGCCTCCTGCTGGCGCGCCAACACGCCCGGCCCGATGATGTTCAGCGGATACACGAAGATGTAGCGCGTGGCGCTCCGGCGGCGCGCATAGAAGAGGATCTGGGGCTCCGAGCCGATGACGTAGACCCGATCGTGAGGAGCGCTGTGCTCCCGAATGTAGTCCGCGATGGGAACCGATTCCGCAAAGGGGTTTGCGCCATAGATGCGCCACGCCCGCTCGCCGACGGAATCGGCCCTGAGGAGATGGGCCTGGGCCAGGGTTGGAGGCACGAGGACCCATGCGGCCGAAGCCATCGTCGCCACCCAGCCCGCCACGGTGCCGCGACGGCGGGCCGCGTCGCAGAAGGTGGCCAGGGGCAGCGCCGCCGCCGCGCACAGGGCGGGTAGCCACTGAATGAAGTAGTGCTCACGGAAATAGAGGCCCGCAGAGGCTCCCAGGGCCGAGACACCGAGCCAGGCGGCAAGGAGCACACGGACGCGCAGCGAGCTGCCGAGGGTCCCACTGGCGCCGCGCCAGAGCAGGGCTGCGGCGGCGAGGAGCCAGGCGGCCCCGAAGGCGGCCGTCTGACGGTCGAGCCGCAGCAACAGGTTCTCGGCTCCCCGAGCCAGGGAGAGGCGCGTGGAATACGCGAAATTGTGTAAGAACACCGCGTCGATCATGGCGCCGAGCGCTCCCTTCCACGCAAGGATCAGCAAGATCGGGAGACTCATCGCAATGCCGCCCGCGGCAATGGCGGCAAGGGCACGGGCACGCTCGCGCAGCGTCGGCCGAGCGCTGGCGCCCGGCATCCACATCGCCCAGGCGCCCAGCAGGAGAATCTGGGCAGCCGCAACCGGCTTGAACCAGCAAGCGAGCGCCAGAGCCGCCCCGCTCGCCGCCCAGCTGCCGAGACGGCCCTCGCAGGTCGCCTTCTCCATCCACCAGACGCTGGCGATGAGAGGCAGGAGCATGAAGATCTCGGTGTTGGCCGCCGTTGCGAACAGGACGGGGTGATTGCCGAGGGCCACGAAGAGCCCGGCCGCCCAGAGTCCGGCGCCACGCCCGCCCCAACGCGACACCAGGGCAAAGAGGGCGAGGGCAGTTGCGGCGCTCCAGAGGTAGAGCATCGCGTGGATGGCCTCGATGGACTGCCCGAAGAGCCCGAAGGCGACGCGATAGACGACGAATACCGCCGGCGGCTTCTGGTCGAAGGCATCGAGATAGGGGATCTCGCCCTCGATCATGCGCTGGGCGATGTAGGCGTACTCCCCTTCGTCACGCTCGAGGGGCAGCGAGAGGTAGGGAGCGCGGAGCGCAACGAAGGCCACGAAGAACACGGCAACAAGAGCGTGCGATGGCTGCATCGGCGACTTCATCAGCAACGATGCTACGAGACCGCCACCGTCCAGCGCCAACGACCGCCGACGATCGCCAACAATCGCCGACAATCGCCAACAACGCGCGAAGCCCCGTGGGGCCGGCTTCGGCCGAGAGCTCGCGGATGTGGGCCTCCATGCGCTGGATCATGCGCTCGTCGGCCGCAGAGTCGTAGAGGTCGACGCCTTCCATTGCTCGAGCTTCTGCGCTTCGACGAGCAGCGGCTCGGCTGGGCTAGCTTCCCTCAGATGACCGAAGCCGCAACTCGCCCGCTGCCCCGGCTGCGCTATGCCAAAGGGATCGACGCCGACGGACATCTGCTCGAGCCTCCGGACCTCTGGGAGCGCTACCTCGAGCCGAAGTACCGCGACCGCGCCCTGCGCATCCGCAAGGATCCGGAGGAGAAGACCCGCAACCTGCTCCTGGGCGACAACGTGCGCCGGGCCTACGGGCTCGCCTGAGCCCCTGGCGCCGGCTGTCCGCTGATCGACCCGCGTGGTGATCGGCGTCCGACGGACCCTGATGATTTCCGGAACTTTGGGCCTGCCAGATGCCGGGGCGGGAACGATTGATTGTCTACATTTCTCAATGAGGAGAGGCTCGAGATGAAGCGCGTTTCCAACGTCGATGGCTCCTTCTTGATGTCCGAGACCTCGACTACACACATGCACGTACTCGGCACCATGGTCCTCGATGCGGGACACATGCCTGGCGGCTACAGCTTCGACTATCTGAAGAAGCTCTTCGCCGAACGCATCCACCTGCTGCCGAGCTTCCGGCGCCGCCTCGTCGAGGTGCCCCTGGGCCTCGACCTGCCCGTCTGGATCGAAGACCCCGACTTCGATCTGGATCTTCACATACACCGGGCTGCGATCCCCTCGCCCGGAGGCCTCCACGAGCTTGCCGAGTTCGTGGGCGACTACGCGAGCCGCCCCCTCGAGCGAGACAAGCCGCTCTGGGAGGCGGTGCTGGTGGAGGGGCTCGAGGGCGATCGCGCCGCCCTGGTGACGAAGCTGCACCATGCCATGATGGACGGGGGTGCGGGTGCCGAGGTTCTCGGGGTCCTGTTCGACGCCTCGACGGAGATCGAGGACGTCAAGCGGCTCGAGGAAGGGCGGGTACCCGAGACCGTGCCATCGGCGACCACACTCCTTCGCCGCACGCTATTCCGCCAGCTGGGGCGGCCGACGCGGGTTCTCGGCGCGCTGGCGGAGGTGGTGGGCGCCGCGAGCGGCTCCATCCTCTCGCAACGCACCCGAGACGAGGAGCTGCAGCCGGGCGTCTTCGACGCGCCCAGGACCTCGTTCAATCGCGCGATCACCCCGCGCCGCACCGTCGCCTTCGCGAGCTGCGAGCTGAGCACATTCAAGACGATTGCGAAGTCCTGCGATGTCACCGTAAACGACGTCGTGCTGGCGGCCTGCACATCCGCGCTGAGGACCTATCTCGCGGAGGGCGACGAGCTCCCCGACGCGCCCCTGGTCGCGTCGGTGCCCATCGCGCTTCGAATAGAGCCTGGCGAGTCCGAGCGGAGCAACGACATCTCGATGATGCTGATCCCGCTCCCCGTTCACCTCGCGGACCCGCTCGAGCGGCTGCACGTCATCAACCGCGCGACGCGACTCGGCAAGGAGAAGGACGCGCAAGCCGGCGGAGACGTCGTGCAACGCGTCACGGAGTTCGCCACCGCGCTGGCGACGCCGGGGGTGCTCTCGGGCCTGACGGAGCTGATCTCCTCCTACCACCTGGCCGATCGCACACCTCCCCTCTGGAATGTCGTCATTTCCAACATGGCTGGCCCGCCGATTCCCCTCTACTGCGCTGGCGCACGCATCGAAGCGATCTATCCAATGGGCCCGGTAATCGACGGGGTGGGTCTCAACTTCACCTTGTTGAGCAACCAGGACCATATGCATCTTGGAATCATGGCGTGTCGCGAGCTGGTGCGGGATGTCGAGGGGCTTGCGGCGGGGTTCGCGGCGGGGGTTGGGGAGCTGTTGGATGAGTCGGGTGGGCGATTCGGGTGACTTCTGCAGCCTCGCACAGCCGCCGGAAGGTCGGGGGGAAGTCCGCGTAGTTGTTCGCCCAGTTGTTCGACCTGTTGTTCGTCCAGTTGTTCGCCATCCGGCCCAGCAGGTCCTCTCCGAGCCTTCTCCGCCAGCCTAATCCGCGACGGCGGTCCAGCTCGAATCCGGGTCGTAGCGATCCATACCCGCGAAGGGTCCGAGATCCTTCTGGAAAACCGCTCCCTGGTGGCTCACGACGAAGGTCATCACCCCGCTCTTGCCGTAGTCCGCGGGGAAGGCGACCAGCCCGAAGCCGGCGATCATGTTGCCGTTGATGATGTAGTCGAATTCGCCGCCTGGCGGATTCGACCCCTGGCGAGTCAGGATCTCGAAGAAGTAGCCCTTGAAGGGTTCACCCCGCTCGTAGTCCGGCTGAGCCTCTCGCGCCTCGGCGATCAAGGGCCCGAAGGGGCTCGGCTCCTCGTCGGATCCCTCATCGACGGGCCAGAAGAGTCCGTCGCGGTTGCCTGGCGTACTGATGAGCCGCTGGGCGTATTCGCGCACCAGATCGCCCTCGCGGTCCTCGCGCGCGTACTCTTCCTGCGCCTCGCCGTAGACCCGCGCGACCGTGATGGCAGTGGTTTCGTTCTCGCCGACTCGACGGTCGGCGATCTCCTCCAGACCGGCCGCGGTGTCGAAGCGCCAGCGCTCTTCTTCGTGCACGAGCGGCACGGGAAAGGGCCAGTCCTTTGCACCGATCAGCAGGAGCTGCTCGCCTTCGGAGATCTCGCTCAGCCGTGTTCCCTCGCGCTTCGCGTGATCGCTGATCAGGGCACGATCGCGCTTCGCGTCTTCGCGGTCGGCTTCGCGGAGCAGCTCCGTGGACTCGGGACCAAAGATCCTGGCCAGCTCGTCGAGATCGTCCGCAGCGAGGGCTTCGATCAGCGCCTGCACGGCCGCCTCCGGTGTGTCGAAGATGCGCTGGTCACCGGAGGCGCTGCAGGCCACCACGAGGGCGGCGAGCACTAGGGTGTTCTGAATGAATCGGGCCGATCGATTTCGCATCGGGTTCTCTGTCTCCCGCGGTCTCCCGTGGCAACGGGGCGAGCCGCATGGCTGATCTTCACGAGCGGTGCTTCGGACTCTGCGCAACTTCACCGTCTCCGACCCCCTCCGCCGCGTCCTCCGCCCCCGCGTCCTCCGCCCCCGCGCCCTCCGCCCCCGCGGCTCGCCGAGCCCCGGGAGCTGTTCGAGCGGGTGCTGCTGGAGCTGCCGTAGCCACCGAAGGAGCTGTTGCCGCGCGAGCGCGACGACTGGCTGGCGGAGGATCGGCTCGTCGCCTCGCGGCTGCGCGAGGAGGAGCTGGCGGATCGGTCTCGGCTGCCCGCTGAAGCCCCTTCGCGGCTACCCGTGCTCGGCCGCTGTCCCGCGCTCGCTCCCGAGCCCTGGCGATCGCGGCTCGTCGCTGCCTGGCGATCCTGACCGGAGCCGGCCTGACGATCGGCCGTGCTCGGGCGATCCCCGCCGCCCGGCCGATCTCCTCCACCCGGACGATCTCCTCCACCCGGACGATCTCCTCCGCCCGGGCGATCTCCTCCGCCCGGGCGATCTCCTCCACCGGGGCGTGAACCTCCGCCGTGGTGGTGCCGAGCCCGCGACGAGGATCGGTGGTGGGCTCTATGAATGCTTCTCGCGCGGTGGCTCCGGCGAATCGCGGTGTGGCGCCAGGCCGCGCGGCGCCAGGCGACACGGCGTACGCCCCACACCCCAAAGGCCACCGGGCGCCACACGCGCCAGTAGGGCGGCCAGGCCCCCCAGTACCAGGGCGACACCCACGGCGAGTAGCCCACAGCGAAGACGATGGGCACCAGGGGCCATCGGAAAACGACCAACAGGGCGAGCTCGTATGGGTCGCCGAAGTCATCACCGCTCACCTCGCTGGGGATGTAGCCGGACCAGTCGCCCCCGGCGGATGCCACGAGAACGGGTGTGCCCTGAGGCTTCCAGTGCGCGTTCGCGGAGGTGTCGGGCTCGATGATGTGATCCGGGCCGTAGATCTGCTCATCACCGACGATCTGCGCCGTCACGTCTTCTTTGCCGATCTTCTCGAGCTCGATCGTCGCGATGTCCTGCTCTTCCTTGTCGCCGAGGGGGACGCGCAGGATGAAGACGTGGGTCTGCTCCTCGACCTCTTCGACGACACGCACGTAGTCGACCTGGTCGTCCTCGTTGAGGTCCAGGTTGTTGATCTGGCTGTTGGAGTCGTTGATCGTCTTCTCGAACTCCTCGAGCGACTTCGCCTTGCTGAATGCGTCGAGAGCTCCCATGAGATCGAAGTGGTCGCCGGGGCCCTGCTCTTCAGCGTCCTGGGCGGCGACGTGGATCGGAAGCGCGAGCATCAGGAGGCTCGTCAGCACTAAGGTCGAGAGTCGCATGCTTTCTCCTCGCCTCGTCTCGATGCACGGGCATGGTTCGATCAGACGCCGGATTCGATGACCCGACGGGCCGCATGGAAGATAGGAAAGAGACGCTGCGCTTTCGAGGGCCAATCCGAGAAGGCTTCCGCCGAGCCTGGGGCACTCCGCCCCGCGCACCGGTTCTTCACGTATGAGTTGGTGATTCAGCGGTGAAGTCTCGATCGGTCCCGAAGCGATCCTCTGCCTCTCGATACTGCGCCCGACACCGCGCTGTTCCACGGTAGCCCTTCGTCGTATCAGTGGGTGCCACGCCCGAGGCAGCGTGTCGATGTAGGCCTGTGGCAGTCGCGACGCGCAGATCTCTGCGACTCCCGAGCCGTCGGCCGCGCTGCGCTTCGTGGTGGGCGGGCTGCTCGTGAGAAGCCGGCTGCGGCCCCGCGGTAGCGGGCGGTGCCCGGACCCACGGGGCGTTGCGGCGGCCGCCGGGTCGCCTAGCCTCTCCATCCATGCCGGGATCGGGGATCACAGCAGGCCACCGGCGGCGAGCTGGGGATCGGGGGCAGCCACGCTGCCGGCGCGCGCACAGCGCCTGCTTCCTCGCCCTCCTCCTCGCCCTGCTCCTCGGCTGGCTCGGCCAGGCGTGGAGCCTGCATCTCCACCTCCCCGAGACGCCGGAGCGCCACCACACCGCTCGCATCCCGGCCGAAGGCGCTGGCGAGGCCCACTCCTGCGGCACCACCGGGCAGGCCGGGGATGACCGTCACGAAGGCCTCGCCGAGCACTTCGACTGTCTGCTCTGCCGCTCCGCGCGGGGCTGGCGGGATGGTCCGGCCGCCACCACCCCGAATCTCGACGACCGCGCCACCTCGGGCCCGGGCTTGCGCTTGGCCCGACCCGGCCGCGAGGCTCCGTCCGGCGCTCCCCTGCTGGCGGCGAACGCCTCTCGCGCGCCGCCTCGGCTCTCTCGCCAGCACGTCTGATTCCCCTTCGCTGATCCCAGCGAGGCGCGGAAACACGGACGACGGGAGGCAGAGCAGCCCGGGCCAGGCAGCGTTCATCGGAACCTCCGCGCTTCGGCGCCCCTGCTGCCCTCTCCCGTCTCCCGTCTCCGGACCGAGTAGCGAGCGGCGAGCGGCGAGCGGCGAGCGGCGAGCGGCCCGATGAGCCGTCCGTCCGCTTCCCGGGGCCCGCCGCCGTAGTGGCGAGGTCCCGGAAGAGGAGAGAAGCATGCAAGAGGACCCGAAGGGTCGGCGAAGCCGGCTCGCATTACACTTAGTTGTGTGTTTTCTGTCGACGATTCTGTCGGCGGGGAGCCCAGCTGCGAGCACGGCCCAGGCCGAGGGCCCGCTGTCCGGGGAGGAACGGGCCGAGATCCAGGCCCAGCTCGAGATGTTGCGCCGGCAGATCGACGCGCTGGAGAAGCGAGTCGCCGCGTCCGAAGCGAGCGGCGAATCCGAAGACGAGGCCGCAGAGTCGGAGGTCGAGGTCGCGACGATTCCGGGGCCGGAGGCCCCGGAGACCGAAGCCGCGCCCGAGCCCCTTCCCGAGACCCGTCCCGAGCCCCAGCGCATAGGCGGCCCCCAGGACCTCTGGGCGCGAGACGTGGGCCGCGCGCGCCTGCGCCTCATGGACATCGGGCTGGACGTCATCGCCACGGCGGGAGGCTCCACCTCCGACGGAAAGGAGCTCCAGACCTTGCAGGGAGGAGCGCACGATCCCCGACAACGCGGATTCACCCTGAACCAGGTGGAGCTCTCCTTCGTCGGCGCGGTGGACCCCTACCTGCGCGCCGAAACCTACATCGTGCTGAACGTCAATCCGGACGGCGAGACGGTGATCGAGCTCGAGGAGGCCTTCCTGGTGAGCCAGACCCTGCCCTTCGGCCTCCAGGACAAGGGCTTCCAGATCGAGGGCGGCACCTACTTCACCGACTTCGGCCGCATCAACCAGCAGCATCCTCACTTCTGGACCTTCGTCGACCAGCCTTTCGTGGCAACGCGCTTCCTGGGCGGGGACGCCCTCCGCGGTCCGGGCGCACTCCTCGCCTGGCTCATGCCCCTGCCCTGGTACTCGGAGTTCCGGGTCTCGACCCAGAACGCAGGGGGCGAGACCCAGGTGAGCTTCTTCGCCAACGAAGAGGTCTACGACGAGCGACCCATCGGCGGGCGCCCCTTCGTCGACCAGAGCGTCAGCAGCGCCTCGGACCTCACCTGGAGCCTGCGCTGGGCCAACGGCTTCGACATCAGCGATACCTGGAGCAGTCAGATCGGCGCCTCGCTGGCCCTGGGTCCCAACGCCACCGGCCGCGCTGGCAGCACCCAGGTCTACGGCGGCGACGTCGTCGCCAAGTGGCGCCCGCTGACGGCCCAGCGCGGCTGGCCCTTCGTCGTGCTCCAGGGCGAGTTCATGTGGCGGAACTTCGAGGCGGCCGCCTTCGACGGGCTGATCGACGGCACCCCCGCTCAGCTGCCCCAGGACACCCTGCGCGACTGGGGCCTCTACGCTTACGGAGCCTGGGGATTCCAGCCGCGCTGGGTCGCGGCCTTCCGGGGGGAGTACGGGACCGCAGGCGGCGGGCCCAGCTACGTGGGCGCCCAGGCCCTGCCCGGCGATCTCGATCCCTGGCGCGGCACGCGCTATCGGCTGTCGCCCCTCGTCGCCTTCCACCCTTCGGAGTTCTCGCGCCTGCGGCTGCAGTACAACTACGACAACGCACGCTTCATCGAGGGCGGCGACGCGCACAGCGTCTGGTTCGGAGTCGAGTTCAACTTCGGCGCGCACCCGGCCCACGGCTATTGAGGAAGATCGACCATGATGGATCGCAGAGCAGTCGCGACACGCCGCCTCCGAGCTCGGGAAGCCCACGGGCCATTGCGGCGCGCCGCGACCACCCTGGGCTGCCTGCTGGTCGCCCTGTTCGCCGCGGCCGGCACGGGCCACGCCCGGCCACTACGGGTGGTCGTGACGGTGCCCGACCTCGGCAGCCTGGCCGGCGAGGTGGGCGGCGTAGAGGTCGAGGTCGACGCGCTGGTGCACGGCCCCCAGGATGCCCACTTCGTCGAGGCCCGGCCGAGCTACATCCGAAAGCTCTCCAAGGCCGACCTCTTCGCCTATGTGGGCCTCGCCCTCGAGGCCGCCTGGCTGCCGCCGCTGGTCGGCAATGCGCGCAACACGCGCGTCCTTCCAGGGCAGCCCGGGAACTTCGACGCCTCCGTGGACATTCCTCGCCGCGGCATGCTCGGCGGTGAAGTGGATCGCAGCATGGGCGACGTCCACCCCTTCGGCAGCCCGCACTACCTGCTCGATCCCATCAACGGGCTGCGCGTGGCGAGGCGCATGCAGGAACGATTCGCCGAGCTGCGTCCGGAGCGCGCCGACTACTTTGCCAGTCGCTATGCGGAGTTCGAGCGGCGCCTCTTCGACGCGCTGGTCGGCAAGGCGATGGGCGCCGCGCTCTCGTACCGGGCCCTCGCCGAAGCGGCCTTGCAGAATCGGCTCGAGGCGCTGATCGCGTCGGCGTCCGCGGGCCCCGACGGCGTCGCCCTCGGCGGATGGCTCGGCGCGATGGCGCCCCACGCGGGCGCCCGAAGCGTCGCGGACCACGACCTCTGGCCCTACTTCGCCGCCCGCTTCGGCTTCGAGGTGATCGACTTCCTCGAGCCCAAGCCCGGAGTCACGCCCACCACCCGACACCTCGCAGAGGTGGCGGAGACGATGCAGAAGGACGGGATCCGGGCGATTCTCTCCGCGCCCTACTTCAGCACGCGTTATGCCGCGAAGGTATCGCAGGCTACGGGCGCTACGGTGGTCGAGATGGCGCACCAGGTCGGCGCTCGCAAAGGAGCCGAGGACTATCTATCCATGGTGGACTGGAATGTCCGACATCTCGCCGCCGCGTTCTGAGGATCCCGTCGCCGGGGAGTGCGTCCTGACCCTGGAGGGGGCGAGCTTCGGCTATGGGACGAAGCCCGTGCTCGCGAACGTCGACCTGCGGGTCGAAGCGGGACAGCTGTGGTTCGTCATCGGTCCCAACGGCTCCGGGAAGACCACCATGCTGCGTGCCTTGCTGGGCCTGCTCGCCCCGCGCGCGGGTCGCGTCTGGCGCCATCCACAGCACGCGAGCCGGGAGCGACTGGGATTCGTCCCCCAGCGCTGCGAGATCAGCCCGGCCCTGCCCACCAGCGTGCGGGAGTTCGTCTCCCTGGGCACGGTGGGGATCCGCCGGCCCCGGAGACGCCGGGAGGCCGATCTCGCCTGGGCCCTCGAGCGCGCCGGCCTCGCGGGAATGGCCCGGCGCAGCTACTGGTCCCTCTCCGGCGGGCAGCGCCAGCGCGCTCTGGTGGCACGGGCGCTCGTGCGCCGCCCCCGCCTTCTGCTCCTCGACGAAGCCACCGAGGGCATGGACGCCGCCTCCGAGGAGAGCTTCCTCGCCACCCTGGGCGAGCTCCACCACGGCGGCGAAGCCACCCTGCTCTTCGTCACCCACCGCCTCGACATCGCAGCGCGCCACGCCACCCACATCGCGCTGGTGCACGGGGGCGGCCTGCGCGCGGGTCCCCGCGACGCGGTACTGGCGTTGCCCGAGATCGAGGAGGCCTTCGGCCACGCGGCCTCGCGGCTCTTCTCCACCGCTTCCGCCGGCCGGAGCGAACGATGATCGCGGACTTCGCCGCATCCTGGCCCCTCTTCGCCGACACCTATCTGGCCGCCTGGCTCATTGCCGGCCTGCTCTCCGTGGTGGGCGTTTGGGTGGTGGCGCGCGACCAGATCTTCCTCGGCGCGGCCGTCTCCCAGGCCTCGACCCTGGGCACCGCCGTCGCGCTCTTCGTTCAGGGCATGGCGTCCAGTCACGCGTTGGGGAGCGACGCGCTCACCTTCCTCTTCGCAGTGCTGGCCTCGATCTCGACCGCCCTGATCACCTCCCACGCCCACGGCCGAAAGGGGCACGAGAGCCCGGAGGCCATCACGGGCTGGGTCTTCCTGGTGGGAGGGAGCGTTCCCGTGATCATGATGGCCCACGATCCCCACGGCCTGGAGGA